>DATKTF010000096.1:0-2889 GCA_035531255.1 Cellulomonadaceae bacterium | reverse complement strand
GCCGGGAACGGTGGAGGTGCTCGATCTGCTCGCGCTCGAACGGCACCCCGGTCTCGTACATCTGGTCTCCCGGGTGCGCGGACGTCTCTCCGGGGATGTGTCGGCGTCACCTGAGCTGTGGGCGCGCCTGCTTGACGCGACCTATCCGCCGGCGTCGGTCTCGGGTGCACCGAAGCACGCGGCACTGTCGATCATCGACCGTCTCGAACCGGTCGATCGGGGGCCGTACTGCGGCGTGGTCGGGTGGATCGACTCTGATGCCGGTCGTGCCGAGCTCGCTGTCGGGATCCGGACGTTCTGGTGGGTGGCGCCGAGGCCGGGCTCGCGCGGCCTGCTGCGGTTCGGTACCGGGGCCGGGATCACGTGGGGGAGCGAGGCGACCGCCGAGTGGGCGGAGACCGAGCTGAAGGCGCGCCGACTCGTCGCGCTGGCATCCGGCGTGGACGTGGCCGATGCGGAAGACTGACCGTCACGGTGCGACCGAAGGCCGGGCGCGCACGTCGCAGGGTCTGGGCGGGGTGGAGGCGAGCTGATGTCGGACGGCGTGGTGATCTGGACTGGCGGGAGGGTGATCGACCCGGGCGAGGCGGTGGTGACAGCGGTCGACCACGGTCTGACGGTCGGCGACGGGGTCTTTGAGACGTGCACGGTGCTGCGAGGCCACGCGTTCGCGCTGACGCGGCACCTGCGACGGCTGCAACGGTCGGCGGCGGGTCTGGGTCTTCCGGCTCCGGACGAGGACCAGATCAGGGACGGTGTCCGGGCTGTCCTGGGTGTTGCCGGGGACGCTGCCGGCCGCGTGAGGGTGACCGTGACGGCAGGTCCCGGCCCGGTCGGATCGAATCGCGCGGCTCCGGGGGCGGGCCGGCCCACCGTGATCGTCGTGGCCGCTCCAGCAGTCCGTCCGGTGCGAGCACGCGTCGCGCGGGTCCGCTGGGTCCGGAACGAGCGATCCGCCGTCGCCGGGCTCAAGACGACGTCGTACGCGGAGAACGTCGTCGCGCTGGCCGCGGCGGCCGAGCATGGCGCCGACGAGGCGATCATGGCCAACACGGTTGGTGACCTCTGCGAAGGCACTGGATCCAACGTCGTGGTCGAGGCTGGAGGAGTGCTGGTGACGCCCGCGCTGGCGAGCGGCTGCCTCGCGGGCATCACGCGCGAGCTGTTGCTCGAGTGGGCTCCGGAGGCGGGGATCGTGGTGCGGGAGGCCGGTCCGGGCGAGCTGCCGTTCGCGGTGCTCGACGACGTCCTTGCGGGACGTGCGCAGCTCGCTCTGACCTCGAGCACGCGTGAGGTCGAGCCGGTCTCGTGGCTCGACGGGTCCGACGTCGCCGTCGGTCCTGTCAGTGTCCTGGCGCAGGCGATGTTCCGGTCCCGTGCGGAGGACGATCTCGACCCGTGACACGCGCCGCCATCGGTACGTGACGCGCGAAGGGCCCCGACCGATAGCGTCGGGGCCCTTCGCGCGTGGAGTCAGGCGGTGAGCAGCGCGGCGATCAGCGCGCTGATCTCCGGATCCATCTGGTCGCTCTCGTTGCCGAACGGCACGAGGGCCTCGGTCTTGGTGATGAAGCGTTCGAGCGGCTCCGCAGGTGCGGCAAGGAGCGCGTTGCCCTCCACCCCGTTCAGCGAGATGAGCACATAGCTGCGGTCCTCGTCGCGCCAGACCTGGACGTCGCCGTTTCCGGCGCACGAGTCCTGGTCCGCTTCGAGCCCCTGAGCGATCAGCTCGCGACCGAGCAGCCACGTGGACATGGTGTGTGAACCGGTGAAGACCGCACGGACCGTGTACGGGTCGCAGACCCGATAGGACAGCTCGGCCAGGACCGGCATGACGCTCTCGTCCGGACCGATCAGCTGCATGGTCATGACGTCGACGATGTCGGGCGCACCTGTGGTCATGTCCGGCGTCCTCCTCACGGTCGGAACATCATGCCAGCAACGATCGTGGATCGGTGGCGAGATGCGCTCACACGATCGGTGGAATCGAGCACGTGACTGCCCGGTTCGGAATATCGGTCCCGCTTCGGTAACATCCTCAGAAGCGTCGTCCCGGTGAGCCTCTCGCCGGAACCGACGGGCGATTGGCTCAGTGGTAGAGCGCCTCGTTCACACCGAGGAGGTCACTGGTTCGAACCCAGTATCGCCCACGCACGTGACTCCCGGCCAGAGGTATGGCGGGGAGTCATCGCCGTTTCCGGGGTGAACTTGCCCGGTATCCGTGCAGGTCAGCGGGACGTTTTGTCAGGATGACTCCCGGTTTGTCCGGATGCGACGGCGGAGAAGTCCACCCGTTCGGCCCTATGACGCGATGCGCGGTTCGCCCACGCGGGCGACGCGAGCCGATGACGGCCGGACCTCGGTAGCATCGACCTGCGTGCCGGCCGGTGCGCTGACGTTCACGAGGAGGCCATCGACGTGCCCGCACCGGAGCAGCTGACCATCACCGTCGCGGGGACCAGCACCGAGGTGGCACCGGGGACGACGGCCGCGGACGTGTTCAGCGGTCGGCGCGAGGTCGTCGTGGCCCTCGTCGACGGGGTGCTGACCGATCTCTCCGCGCCGCTCGCGGACGGGGCGGTCGTCGAGCCGGTCACGATCGACTCGCCGGAGGGCCTTCAGGTTCTCCGCCACTCGGCGGCGCACGTCCTGGCGCAGGCCGTTCAACAGGTCAACCCGCAGGCCAGGTTGGGCATCGGCCCGCCGATCACCGACGGCTTCTACTACGACTTCGACGTCGAGACCCCGTTCACCCCGGAGGACCTCAAGGCTCTCGACAAGGTGATGGCGCGCATCATCAAGGAGGGACAGACCTACCGCCGGTGGGACGTCACCGAGGATGAGGCGCGCGAGGCCCTTGCCTCGGAGCCCTACAAGCTCGAGCTGATC
>DATKTF010000095.1:0-5785 GCA_035531255.1 Cellulomonadaceae bacterium | reverse complement strand
GATCGCCCGTCTCTCGGCGCGGTCGGGGAACCCGATGTCGAACCGTGCGGCGAGGTGCTCGAGCTCGGCAGGGAGGCTCAGCCCGTAGCTCACGAGCACGAGGGTCCGCGCCACGCGCTCGTAGCCCTGGCAGATGTCCTTGAGGAGCCTGACGTTGACCGGGTCGTCGAGGAACGGGTGGAGGTCGAGCAGCACGTAGACGCCGGGCACCGTCGTGTCACGGATCGAGCGGAGCACGTCGGTCGGCTGTGCGTTGTGTGCCTGCACGCTCTGGAGGTCCGTGTCGAGCCTCCGGAGGCCCTCGGTGATGGTCCAGCGGAACACCGGGAGCGGGACGAACGCCTCGGGACCCGAGGCCACCGAGGTGATCAGGTCGAGGATCAGCGCCTCGTCGCGGGTCTCGACGACGACCAGCGGTACCCGGCTCGCGACGAGTGCGGCGAGGTCGCGGCGGGAGTCGGACGTCGTCATGGCCGACAACCTATCGGCGATCGCATGCCGTATCGTCACCTGCACGGGGTCAGTGCGGCCCCCCATGAGGGAGCAGAGATGGCCACCAGGCCTCCACCCCGACCCGTTCACCTGACGACGTCCGCCCTCGTGCTGCCCGGACGGCGGTGATCCGCGTGGGTCTGCTCACGCTCGGAGTCATGGCGACGTCCCGCAAGCCGGACGAACGGCGGCTCCCGATCCACCCGGCGCACCTCGACCGGCTCGAGCCCGACCTCCGCGCCCGGCTGATCCTGGAGACCGGATACGGCGAGCGGTTCGGGTACGACGACGACCGGCTCGCGCCTCTCGTCGGCCGCATCGCGACGCGCGAGGAGCTCGTCGCGACGGCCGATGTCGTGCTCCTGCCGAAGCCCCAGGTCGAGGACCTCCGCGAGCTGCGCGAGGGACAGGTCCTCTGGGGCTGGCCGCACTGCGTCCAGGACCACGACATGACGCAGGCTGCGATCGACCGCGGGCTGACCCTCATCGCGTTCGAGGCGATGAACCACTGGGCTCAGGACGGTGGGTTCGGGCTGCACGTGTTCCACCAGAACAACGAGCTCGCCGGGTACTGCTCGGTCCTTCACGCGCTCGCGCTGACCGGCTCGACCGGCGACTACGGACGGCGGCTCACCGCGGTGGTGATCGGGTTCGGCGCGACGGCGCGCGGAGCCGTCACCGCGCTCAACGCGCACGGGGTCCACGACGTCCAGGTGCTGACGAACAGGGGCGTCGCTGCGGTCGGCTCGCCGATCCACTCGGTCAAGATCGTGCAGTTCGAGCACGACGACGCCGCTCCGCAGCGCAGTCACGTGATCACCCTCCGGGGTCGGGTGCCGCTCGCGCCGTTCCTCGCCGAGGCGGACATCGTCGTCAACTGCACGCTCCAGGACACCGACGCCCCGCTCACCTACCTGCGCACCGGCGACCTCGACACCTTCCGTCCCGGCAGCCTGATCGTGGACGTGTCGTGCGACGAGGGCATGGGGTTCAGCTGGGCCCGCTCGACGACGTTCGCGGAGCCGATGGTCGAGATCGGCAACCACGTCGACTACTACGCCGTCGACCACAGCCCGTCGTACCTGTGGAACTCGGCGACCTGGGAGATCAGCGAGGCCCTGCTGCCGTTCGTGCGCACCGTGCTCGAGGGCCCGGAGTCGTGGGACGCCGACGAGACGATCGGCCGCGCGATCGAGGTCCGTGACGGCCGGATCGTCAACCCGGCGATCCTCTCGTTCCAGCACCGCTCGGCGGTCTACCCGTACGCCTCGATGCTGCCGGCCGCGTGACCCTCAACCTGATCGACGTCGGTACTGCGCGGGGGTCCCGCCGGTCAGCCGCCCGAACGTCCGCGTGAACGCAGCCTGGTCGTAGAACCCCGTGCGGTGGGCGATCTCCGCGATGGGGAGCTCGGTCGACGACAGCAGCGACGTCGCATGGTCGATCCGAGTGCGGAGCACGAGCTGCCGCGGGGAGAGACCGAACACCTTGCGGATCCGGCGGTCGAGCGTCGAGGGCGAGCATCCGGCGACCTGGGCCATCTCCGCCACCGAGACCGGTCGGTGCACCTGGTCGTGCAGGAGCGCGACGACGCGTGACAGCGAGCTGACCGCGGTGTCGGCGGCGTCGTAGGTCCGCAGGTCCTCGGAGACGCTCACGAGACCGACGACGACGCCGTCGGCGCGGACCGGCACCTTGGACGTCAGGTACCAGCCCGGGTCACCTCCAGGACGTCGGATCAGCTCGAGCTCCCGCAGCAGTGGCCGACCGGTGGCGAGGATCTCGTCGTCCTGCACGGTGTAGTGCGCGGCGAGCTCGGGGGCGAAGAGGTCCTCGGCGCGCCGCCCGATCACGGTGCGTCGAGAACGCTCGCTGGTCCGGTTCACGAACACCTGGTTCACCGCGACGTAGCGGCCGGTCACGTCCTTGGCGCAGAACATCGTCGTCGAGAGCTCGTCCATCAGCCGGAGCATCGCGGCGTCGAGCGCGCCCAGGAGGGCGGCGGCCTCCGGCCACGAGGCGGTCACCTGCCCGGGCACGGGAAGCGTCGACATGTCAGTGCGCAGGCTACACACAGCGGATCCGCGTCGGGATGAGCGGCCCGTTCGTACAAGACGACGGGGAGCGCCCGCGCGCACGATGGTCACATGGCGACCAGCTCCCGCACCCTGACCGAGTCCGCTCTCGCGCTCGCCGATCGTTGGGTCGAGGCGACGGCTGCGGGCGAGACGCGTACCGAGAAGCGGACGACCGGGCGGCTCGCGGCGCTCGTCTCCGACCCGCGCGGTCTCGAGCTCGCGGTCCGGTTCGTCGACCGCGTCGCGCGCCCGGAGGACGTGCACGTCGCGGCGCGCGAGCTCGCCGGGCTCACGCGCTTCACCGGTGCGGCGGGAGGCTTCCTCGGGCCGCTCGACCGCACGCTGCTCACGCTCGGCGCGGCCGTCGCCCCCGTGCTTCCGCGCGTCGTCGTCCCGGCCGCCCGGCTGCGGCTACGACAGCTCGTGGGTCACCTGGTCGCCGACGCCGGCGGCGGTCTCGGGCCGCACATCGCGAAGGCGCGCGCCGAGGGCTTCCGGCTCAACCTGAACCTCCTGGGCGAGGCCGTCCTCGGCGAGACCGAGGCGGGAAGCAGGCTCGCGCGTGTCCGCGCCCTCGTCGAGCGCCCCGACGTCGACTACGTGTCCATCAAGGTCTCAGCCGTCGCGAGCCAGCTCTCGACGTGGGACACCGCAGGGAGCAGGGACCGGGTGGTCGCCCGGCTACGGCCGCTGTACCTGACCGCCGCACGCCACGGGACCTTCCTCAACCTGGACATGGAGGAGTACCGCGACCTGGCGCTCACCGTGCAGGTCTTCGACCAGCTCGTGATGGACCCGGAGCTGCTGCAGGTCGAGGCCGGGATCGTGCTGCAGGCCTACCTTCCCGACGCGGTCGCCGCTCTCGACGAGCTGACCGCGATCGCCGCGCGGCGACGGGCCGCGGGCGGCGCGCGGATCAAGGTCCGCCTCGTGAAGGGCGCGAACCTCGCGATGGAGCAGGTCGAGGCGGAGCTGCACGGCTGGCAGCAGGCGCCCTACCTGACCAAGCCCGAGGTGGACGCGAACTTCGTGCGGCTCGTGGACCGGGCGCTGCGCCCCGAGCGCACGGCGGACGTGCGGGTCGGCGTCGCGAGTCACAACCTTTTCCATGTCGCCTACGCTCACCTGCTCGCAGGCGAGCGCGGCGTCTCGGAGGCCCTCGACATCGAGATGCTGCAGGGCATGGCGCCCGCGCAGGCGCGCGCGGTGCGCGAGGTCGTCGGGCGCGTCCTGCTCTACACGCCCGTGGTCGCGCGGGCCGACTTCGACGTCGCGATCGCGTACCTGATCAGGCGGCTCGAGGAGAACGCGGCGCCGCAGAACTACCTGCACGCGCTGTTCGCGTCGCACTCCGCGCACCCGACGGCGGGGTTGACGGGCCAGCGCCAGGCCTTCCTCGACTCGGTGCGCGACGGCCTCGAGCCCACCACACCCCCACGGCGGGGGCCCCGGCCCGCCCCGGTCGAGCCACAGGCGGGGGACCCGTTCCGCAACTCCACCGACACCGACCCTGCTGTCGCGGCGTCACGGGAGTGGGCCGCCGACGTGCTGGTCCGCGAGGTTGCGACGCCGGAGGGCGTGCGGATCCGGACGGCCGAAGACGTCGACGCCGCCATGGCCCGGGCCGAGGTGCAGCGCCCGGCGTGGTCGCACGCCGCGCCTGCGGTTCGCGCACGGGTCCTGCGCCGCGCGGCGTTCCACCTCGAGCACGCGCGCGGCGACCTGGTCGCGACCATGGTCCAGGAGGCGGGCAAGACGATCGCCGAGGCCGATCCCGAGGTCAGCGAGGCGATCGACTTCGCGCGCTACTACGCGGACCGTGCGGAGCTGCTCGCGGACGGCGCCGTCCCCGGTGCGCTCTACCGGCCGGCCGGGATCACGGTCGTGACCCCACCGTGGAACTTCCCTGTCGCGATCCCGGTCGGCTCGGTGCTGTCCGCCCTGGTCGCCGGGTCGCCCGTGCTGGTCAAGCCCGCTCCGCCCACACCGCGCTGCATGCAGGTGGCCGCCGGCGCGATCCACCGGGCGCTCGACGACGTCGGGATCCCACGCGACGTGCTCCAGGTGCTGCTCTCGCCCGAGGGCGAGGTGGGCCGGCGCCTGGTGACCCATCCCGACGTCGCGCGCGTCGTCCTGACCGGCTCGATCGAGACGGCCGCACTGTTCTCGTCGTGGCGCACGGACCTCGAGGTGCTCGCGGAGACCTCGGGCAAGAACGCTCTGATCGTGACCGCGTCCGCGGATCTCGACCTTGCGGTGGCCGACGTCGTGCGCTCGGCGTTCGGTCATGCCGGGCAGAAGTGCTCCGCCGCCTCGCTGCTGATCCTCGTCGGCACGGCAGGCACCTCGGAGCGCCTCCGCCGTCAGCTCGTCGACGCCGTCACGTCGCTGCAGGTGGGCCGTGCTACGGAGCTCTCGACCACGATGGGCCCCCTGACCGAGCCGGCGACGGGCAAGCTGCTGCGCGCGCTCACGACGCTCGAGCCCGGCGAGTCGTGGTGGGTGCAGCCGCGCCCGCTCGGCGACGACGGGCGACTGTGGACCCCCGGCGTCAAGGACGGGATCGCGCCGGGCTCGTTCCTCCACCTCACCGAGGTGTTCGGCCCGGTGCTCGGCGTCATGCGTGCCACGACGCTCGCGCAGGCCGTCGCGCTGCAGAACGCCGTCGCATTCGGTCTCACCGGAGGGCTCCACTCGCTCGACGAGGCCGAGATCGACTACTGGCTCGAGCACGTCGACGTCGGCAACGCGTACGTCAACCGCCACATCACCGGGGCCATCGTGAACAGGCAGCCGTTCGGCGGCTGGAAGGCGTCGAACATCGGTCCGGGCGCCAAGGCGGGCGGACCCAACTACGTCGCGGAGCTCGGCAGCTGGTCGGACGGGCCCGACGTCCCCGACGACGACGACGCGTGGCTCGCCTGGGCGGAGGCGGACGACGCCCGGTGCTGGGCCGAGGAGCTCGGCGTGGAGCACGACGCGAGCGCGCTGGCCGTCGAGTCGAACGTGTTCCGGTACCGCCCGGTGCCGCACCTCACGCTGCGGGTCGGCGTCGGGGCGCGGCCGCGCGACGAGGCCCGGGTGCTCGCGGCTGCGCGGCGCGCCGGCGTGCCGGTGACGGTGAGCCGCGTGACCGACGAGGACGACGCGGCGTTCGCCGCGCGCGTGCGCGCCGGTCACGTGACCGGACGCGTCCGCGTGGTCGGCTCGGTGCA
>DATKTF010000094.1:0-9819 GCA_035531255.1 Cellulomonadaceae bacterium | reverse complement strand
GCCGGCGGCTCTCGAACGAGTCGACGACGACGGACACGCTGCCGTCGTACTCGGTGCGCGTCACGCGACGTCCGAGGTGCTCGCAGGTGAGAAGCCGTCCCTGCCGGTCACGGGTGTTCCCGTTCGAGAAGTTCGACGGCGAGCGGAAGGTGGACACGGCGCCGGAGATCTCGTCCCATCGCCACATGGTGTTGCCGGGCACGTCGCTCCAGACGAGCGTGCGCTGGTCGCCGAACCACACCGGTCCCTCGACCCATCGGAACCCGGTGGCGAGCCGCTCGACCGCGGCGCTCACGATCCGATAGCGGGCGAACCTCGGGTCGAGCACCCGGACCGCGGGGTCCGGGTACCGGACCGGAGGATCGGTCCAGCGCGTCGATGGCTCGGCGTCGACGGTCATGATGCCCTCCTTGAGCTGATCGGTCGGGTCCGGTCGCCTGTCGTCCGATGTCCCTCGCCGCGCCGGACGAACCGGTGCGTGCGCGAGCGCGTCGTCACACTCCCGCGAGGGTCCCGCGCACCCCGCGCACCTCTCTGGAGATCGCCTCGCACGTCCGGATGAGGTCGGGAACGAGGCTCTCGAGCGTGGCCAGGTCGGAGATGACGCGCAGCGCGGTGATCGAGACCGCACCGATGACGTCACCCGACTCCGCCCGGACGGGGTACGCGATGCAGTTGACGAAGTCCTCGAACTCGCCGTCGTCCACCGCCCAGCCACGCTTCTGCGCGCGGTCCAGCTCGGCGAGCAGCGCGGCCTTCGACGTGATCGTCGTCGACGTGTACTTCCGGTACTCCCAGCCCTCGAGCAGCTCGAGCGTGCGCTCTCGGGGAAGGCCGGCAAGCACCGCCTTGGCCGCGCTCGCGGTGTGCAACGGGACCGGCTTCCCGATCTCGCTGTAGAGCCGCACGGACCCGGACGGCTCCACCTTGTCGATGTAGACGATGTCGACGCCCTCCAGGGCGGCCAGGTGCGTGGTGAACCCGCTGATCCCGGTCAGGGTCGTCAGGTGCGGGTGCGCGATCGCCTGAAGATCGAACTGGTCCTTTGCGCGCTGGGCAAGACCGACCAGCCGGTAGCCGATGCCGTAGCGACCGTCGGGACGGCGGCGCGTCAGGCCGCCTGTCGTCAGCGTCTGGAGCAGCCGCAGCGCGGTCGAGCGGTGCACGCCGAGGAGGAGGGCGACCTCACCGGGCGTGCGCGGGCGTGCGCTCACGAACTCCAGGATCTCGATGGCGTTCGACACCGTCTGAGCCATCTCGCTCTCCCCTCCCTGCAGGAACGTCCGCCGCCACCCGCTCGGTCGCCGAACCTGGCCGGGCGACGGTGCCGATCCACCGAAGTGTACGGACAGCCATCCGCCGACCGGCGTCGTGGTCTGGACGGCCGGCGAGGGAATGCCTATCCTTGACAGATGGCACAGCGTGCCACATGATGTGCGTGTACGGCATCAGTGTTGCACATGTTGCACCAAGATCGACGGGCTTCCGGGCGACGACGCTCACGAGGTCCTGCTCGGCACCTGAATGAGAACGACCCGTCAGCGGCGCGATCGGCCGCACCTGACGCGTTCTGCTCCCCGATGGACATGACACAGTGAGGTGGCATCACATGAGATCCAGGCGCGAAGTGCGTGGGCGGCTGGCACTGGCCGTAATCGGCCTTGTGGCAGCGCTCGTCCTGTCTGCCTGCAGCAGCAGCCCGACATCCTCGAGTACAAGCGGATCGTCCAGCGGCGCGGTGGCCAAGCCCGTCATCGCGCTCAGCAACTCCTTCATCGGGAACAGCTGGCGCAAGCAGATGGTCGCGGCGTTCACCGACGTCGCCACCAAGGCCAAGGCCAGCGGTGAGATCGCCGACTTCGTCGTGACGAACGCGGACGGGACCGTCGAGCAGCAGATCTCGCAGATCAACGGCCTCATCCTGAAGAAGGTCAACGTCATCCTGGTCGACGCGGCCTCACCGACCGCTCTCAACGGGGTCATCACCAAGGCGACGAAGGCCGGGATCACCGTCGTGACCTTCGACGGCACGGCGACCAGCACGGACTCCTACAACCTCAACTACGACTTCCTCACCTTCGGCGCGCACATGGTCAAGGTCGTCGCCGACGGCATCGGGGACAAGGGAAACATCCTGATCGTCCGCGGCGTGACGGGCACCGTGATCGACCAGCAGATGTATGAGGGAGCCAAGAAGGAGATCGCCAGTCACCCGAACCTGAAGGTCGTCGGCGAGGTCTACGGCGACTGGGACGACGCGACGGCACAGTCCGCGGTCGCGCGGCTGCTGCCCACGTTGCCGAAGGTCGACGGCGTCGTCATCGACGGCGGTGGCTACGGCGTCGCGCAGGCGTTCGCTGCGGCGAACCTGCCCACCCCGCTGATCTACTTCGGGAACCGTGGGTACGAGCTCAAGTGGTGGGCCGAACAGCTCGCCAAGGGCCCGTACCCGAGCGAGTCGGCGTCGACCGACCCGTCGATCAGCACCGCAGCGTTCTGGCTCGGAGTGAACGTGGCGAAGGGCGTGTCGGTCAAGCACGACCTGACGATGCAGCTTCTCACCATCACCGCGAAGGACCTTCCTACCTACAAGGACCTTCCCGTGGACGGGGTTGCCTCGATGGTCTACGACGACGCCTGGGTCAAGGCGAACCTGCTCAACCAGTAAGGAACCGGCCCCAGGGCGCCCGCCGTGCCCCCGCACGGCGGGCGCCCTGGAGGGCCGACATCTGAGCCCAGACACGCCCAGAGAGACAGTGTGATGAGGAGCAGGACGATGTCGAGCGAGTCAGAGACGGTCCGCGAGGCGACCGAGATCGGTGTCGCGGCCTGGGCGATCGACGTGGACCGGGTGAGCAAGTCCTTCGGGATGACCAGAGCCGTCAACGACATGAGCCTCTCGGTGGCGCCGGGGCACGTCGTCGGGGTGATCGGGCCGAACGGTGCGGGCAAGAGCACCCTCATGCGTCTGGCCGCGGGAGAGGTTCCCGCAGACGCCGGGCGCCTCACCATCGGAGGCGAACCTGTCGACCTGAGCCGCTTCTCACCGCGGCTGGCACACGAGCGGGGCGTGCGGACGGTGCACCAGGAGCTGTCGCTGTGCACGAACCTCCGCGTCTTCGAGAACTTCCTGGTCGAGTTCGGCCGGGAGCGCCGGGTGGGCCTCCGTGCCGCGATGAAGGAACGAAGCGCTGCCGCGCTGGAGCTCGCCTTCCCGGGGAGCGGGATCTCTCCCGACTCCGAGGTGTCCCGGCTCTCCCTCGCGCAGCAGCAGATGGTCGAGATCGCGCGGGCGGTCAGCAGCGCGGACCTGCGGGTGCTGATCCTGGACGAGCCGACCTCGGCCCTTCCGGCTGACCGCGTGGCGCAGCTGCGAGATCTCCTGGCGACGGTGCGGAGTCGTGGCGTCGCGACGATCCTGATCACCCACCGCCTGACGGAGGTCCTCGACCTCACCGACAACGTGGTCGTGATGCGCAACGGGAGCGCGGCCTGGCGCAGCGCCACCGCCGACGTCACCCGCGACCAGCTCGTCGCGATCATGAGCGGCGGCTCGGGATTCGAGGTCGCCGACGCGACGTCCGCGACCGAGCCGGAGGCCGAGGGCGGGACGCACGGTCGCCGACGACTGCTCGACGTGTCCGGTCTCACGCGGGGACCACTGCGCGACGTGAACGTCCACGTCGACGCGGGCGAGATCGTCGGCATCTACGGTCTCGAGGGCAGCGGCCAGCGCGAGCTGCTGCGGACGGTGTTCGACGCGCGTCGGCGCGACCACGGCTCGACGCTTCGGCTGGACGGCGAGGTCGCGTTCGTCAGCGGTGACCGTCGACGCGAAGGGCTCTTCCCGCTGTGGCCCATCGCGGGGAACCTGACCCTCTCGAGCCTGCCGCGACTCGCGCGCGCCGGTGTGATCAGGCGCTCGTCGGAGAGCGCCTTCATCGCCCACTGGTTGACGCGTCTCGCCGTCAAGACCGCCGGCCCCGACGACCCGATCACCGCCCTCAGCGGCGGGAACCAGCAGAAGGTCGTCATCGCGCGTGCCCTCGGCACCGAGGCGGACCTGGTGATCCTCGACGACCCGACCCGCGGCGTCGACCCACGGACCAAGGGCGAGGTGTTCGAGCTTCTTCGCGAGTCCGCGCGTCGCGGCCGAGGCGGACTGATCTACAGCACCGAAGAGCTGGAGCTGCTGGCCTGCGACCGGGTGTACGTGCTGTCGGCCGGGGCCGTCGTCGCGGAGCTCTCCGGTGACCAGCTGACCCGCGAGAACCTCGTGACCGCCGCCTTCCGAGGACAGCGTCAGATCGACACGTCGACCGAGTCGGCGGCCGACGCGTCCCCTGCCGGCGGCCTCCGTCGGCTCGCCGCGGGGGTGAGGTCGCGGATGCGCGGGCAACGGTGGCCCGTCCCTGTCGCCGTCGTCCTGATCATGCTCGCGGTCCTGCAGACGCTGAACCACGACGTGCTCGCGTCCGACGGGTTGAACCTGCTCATCGGTTCGAGCCTGCCCCTCGTGCTGGCGGCGATCGCCCAGATGTTCGTCGTCGCCGTCGGTGACATCGATCTCGGGCTCGGTTCGCTCCTGGGGCTCGTGAACGTGATCGGCGTGACCTGGCTGACGAGGAGTCCGCTGCTCGGAGCGCTGAGCCTCGTCGCCGCGGTGCTGGTGTACATGCTGCTCGGCGCGCTCGTGCACCTCAGACGCCTGCCCGCCATCGTGGCGACGTTGGGTGCGTCCTTCGTGTGGTTGGGACTCGCGCTCACGGTGCTGCCCACGGTCGGCGGCGAGGCGCCCGCGTGGCTGATCGACATCTACTCGCTCTCGCTGCCGTTGGTGCCAGAACCTGTCCTGTTGACGGCGGTGGCGGCCGCGACCGGGTGGTGGGTGATGATGCGAACCCGGTTCGGCGTGCTGCTCCGCGGGTTCGGGAACAACGCGGTGGCCATCTCGACAGCCGGGTGGTCGACACTCGCGATCCGGAGCGCCGCGTTCGGGTTCGCCGGGGCCTTCGGGGTGCTGGCGGGACTCGTCCTCACGGCTGTGACCACCTCGGGAGACGCGAGCGCCGCGCAGTCCTACACGCTCCTGAGCGTCACCGCCGTGATCATCGGCGGCAGCGAGTTCGTCGGCGGGGTCGTCGAACCCGTCGGTGTGGTCGCAGGGGCGGTGACTCTGTCGCTGGTCGGGGTGCTGCTGAGCCTGCTCGGCGTCGACCCGAACTTCACCGCCGCTGTGGAAGGGCTGATCCTGATCCTCGTGCTCGCCGGGCGCAGCCTGGCCAGGAAGGTGCGGACATCATGAGTACGTCGAGCAGGATCGAGACGGCGTGGGCGAAGCGAGGTGCGTTCCTCACGCGTGCGCCGTGGGTGTGGGCGATCCTCGGGTCGTTGATCGCCTGGGTGGCCATCGGGGTCGTCACGCAGCGGTTCTCGCTCGGTTCGCTGACGATCAACGCGACGGCGGCGTCGTTCCTCGCGTTCGTCGCACTCGGCCAGATGCTCGTCATCACGGGTGGCGGCGGAGGGATCGACCTGTCGGTCCCGTTCGTGATCACCCTGAGCGCGTACTGGTCGTCGGGCGTCATGAACGGGAGCAACGCGCGGCTCGTCACCGGGATCGCCGTGGCCCTCGGGCTCGGCCTGGTGGTGGGCCTGACGAACGCCGCGGTGATCATCGGACTCGGCATGCCCCCGATCGTCGGGACGCTCGCGGTGGGCTTCCTCGCCGACTCGGCGGTGAACGTGTACGCGAGCCATGCGACGCAAGGTGCGCCGAGCCCCGCGCTGGCGGACTTCGTCCGCGGGACGTTCCTCGGAGTTCCGCGGCTCGTGGAGATCGCGGTCGTCCTGACGATCGCCGTCGGCGTCGGGATGCGGTGGCTCGTCCGTGGGCGTCAGCTCGTCGCCGTCGGCCAGGGTGAGCAGGCGGCGCGCCTCAGCGGGGTGCCGGTCGGGGTCATCCGAGCCGGGACGTACCTCGCCAGCAGCGTGCTCGCCGGGTTCGCCGGGCTCACGCTGGCCGGCTACAACAACTCGGCGTTCCTCAACATGGGGCGCCCGTACCAGCTCGCATCGATCGGGGCCGTCGTGCTCGGAGGCAGCCTCATCGCGGGTGGTCGGAGCACGGCCGTCGGCACGGCGGGCGGCGCGCTGTTCCTCACGCTCGTGCTCACGCTGATGCAGTCCTCGAAGCTCGACATCGGCATCCAGAACGTCGGGGAGGGCATCCTGATCATCGCGGTCCTTCTCGTGGCGGGAGGCGGCTCGGGGGCGGATGCTCGTCGTCGTGGGTGGTGGCGACGTGGCCGTCGAGGTCCGGAGGTATCGGCAGCCGTCGGTGACCCGGCGGGTCCGGCGCCTGACGGTGCACGGCCGTGAGACGCGGTCGCGGGTCGTTCGGCTGGGTGACCGCCGGATGTCCCTCGGCAGCGTCGAGAGGATGAGCCGGACGCGCGAGGCGATCCGGTGCGCTGGGGGGCTACGACCGCGGCGAGCGGTTCGTCCCTCCGTTCTCACGGCGATCAGACGGGTGGTCAGGGCATGACGGATCTGACGAGGGCGCGGGTCGTCGCCCTGGACTGGGGTACGACCCGCTGCCGGGCGTACCTGCTGGGCGATCGTGGTGCGGTGCTGGCGGAACGGCAGAGCCCCTCGGGGATCATGGCGGTGTCCGCGCGCGCGGTCGCCGTCGGGACCCCGGCGGCGCAGGTGTTCGAGCAGGTCTTCGACGAGCTCTGCGGTGAATGGCTCGCCGCCGTCCCCGGGATCCCGGTGATCGCGTGCGGGATGGTCGGCAGCAACCGCGGCTGGGCCGAAGCCGCGTACCGCGCGATCCCGGCCGACCTCTCGTCGCCCGGGCCAGCGCTGACGCGGGTGCGCACCTCGGCGGGCGTCGTCGTGAACATCGTCCCGGGGCTCATCTCCGAGACGGCACTCCCCGACGTGATGCGCGGCGAGGAGTCGCAGATCCTCGGCGCGCTCGCCGGGACCGGCGGCGCATCGGGCGGAGGTGACGCGGGTGAGCGGATCGTGATCCTCCCCGGCACCCACTCCAAGTGGGTGCGCGTCGTGGGCACCACGGTGACGGCCTTCACGACGTGCATGACCGGTGAGCTCTTCGCCCTGCTGATGAACGACAGCACACTCGCACTCCTCGCGGCGCGAGCGGACCTGCCGGACTGGGAGGCCTTCGAGAGGGGCATCGAGATCGCGACGTCGGCGACCGGCTACGGCGGGATCCTCAACACCGCGTTCTCGGCGCGCACCATGGTGCTGACCGGCGCGCTGGCACCGGACCAGGTCGGTGACTACGTGTCGGGTCTGCTGATCGGTCACGAGCTGGCCGGCGTCGGGGCCTCCTGGCTCGCGGGGTACTCGAAGGACGTCCTGGTGTGCGGGAGCGCGCAGCTCAACGACCGCTACCGGCGGGCCCTGGAGCTCCGGGGCATGACGGTCGCTCTCGCCGCGCCTCGCTCGGCGGCGATGGGCATGTGGCACGTCGCGGTGACCGCCGGTCTCCTCCGGGAACCGGCGGTGGTCGGCGCGGCCGAGCGCGGTGCGCACGAACCGGAGAGGAGCAGACGTGACGAGAGCACCTGAGGACGGAGCCCCGAGCCTGATCGCGATCCTCCGGGGTGTGACGGAGCGGGAGTCGGCCGATGTCGGCCGATGTCTCTACGAGGCGGGGTTCCGGGCCCTCGAGGTTCCGCTGAACTCCCCTGATCCTCTGCGATCGATCACGGCGCTCAGGGCGGCGGTTCCGCACGACTGCGCTGTCGGAGCCGGAACCGTGCTGACGATCGACCAGGTCAGGCAGTGCCGTGAGGCCGGGGCCGAGATGATCATCTCGCCGAACACCGACGCCGAGGTCATCGGGGAGACGCTGCGCCTCGGCATGCGGACCTTCCCGGGCGCGGCCACCCCGACCGAGGCCTTCGCTGCTCTTTCGGCCGGGGCACGGGACATCAAGATCTTCCCCGCCGACCAGGTGGGTACGGCCGGGCTCCGGGCATGGACCGCGGTCCTTCCGCGCGGGACGGGCCTGCTCCCGGTGGGCGGTGTCGACGCGTCGAACATGGCGGCGTGGTGCACGGCAGGTGCCACCGGGTTCGGGATCGGCTCCTCGCTCTACCGGGCCGGCGTCGAGATCGACGAGCTGCGCCGACGAGCCGTCGAGATCCTGTCGGCCTGGGCAGCATCAACCACTACTCCAGGAGGCACCACGTGAAGATCACCGCGATGACGACCTACGCGGTGCCCCCGCGCTGGTTGTTCCTCAAGATCGAGACAGACGAGGGGATCGTCGGCTGGGGGGAGCCCGTCGTCGAGGGACGCGCCGCGACGGTCGCGGCAGCGGTCGACGAGCTCTCCGACTACGTGATCGGTCACGACGCTCGCCACATCGAGGACATCTGGACGGTCCTCTACCGCGGTGGCTTCTACCGCGGCGGTCCGATCCTGATGAGCGCGATCGCCGGGATCGATCAGGCACTGTGGGACATCAAGGGAAAGGCGTTGGGGGTCCCCGTCCACGAGCTCCTCGGTGGGCGAGTCCGTGACCGGATGCGCGTGTACTCCTGGATCGGCGGCGATCGTCCGGCCGAGACGGCATCCGCCGCACGCGCGGCGGTCGACCGGGGTTTCACTGCGGTGAAGATGAACGGCACCGAGGAGCTGCAGTACATCGACACCTGGGACAAGGTCGAGCTGTGCCTCTCCAACGTCGCCGCGGTGCGCGACGCCGTCGGCCCGAACGTGGGGATCGGTGTCGACTTCCACGGGCGCGTGCACAAGCCCATGGCCAAGGTGCTGATCGCCGAGCTCGAGCCCTACAAGCTCATGTTCATCGAGGAGCCCGTCCTCAGCGAGAACGTCGACTCGATGCTCGACACGCTCCGGAACTCCTCGACCCCGATCGCTCTCGGTGAGCGCCTGTTCTCGCGCTGGGACTTCAAGGCGATCCTCGCCAGCGGCGCGGTGGACATCATCCAGCCAGACCCGTCGCACGCCGGCGGGATCACCGAGACCCGCAAGATCGCCGCGATGGCGGAGGCCTATGACATCGGGCTCGCTCTGCACTGCCCCCTCGGGCCGATTGCGCTCGCCACGTGCCTCCAGATCGACGCCGGCTGCCACAACGCCTTCATCCAGGAGCAGAGCCTGGGGATCCACTACAACAAGTCGAACGACCTGCTCGACTACGTCGTCGACCCCTCGGTCTTCTCCTACCGGGACGGCATGGTCGCCATCCCGGACGGACCTGGGCTAGGGATCGAGGTCAACGAGGAGTACGTCGTGGAGCGCGCGCGTGAGGGGCATCGGTGGCGCAACCCGATCTGGCGGCACGCCGACGGGTCCGTCGCCGAGTGGTGAACAGAACGGGCCAGAGCTGAGGCTCGGGACAATGTCCAGGCGCAGAGACGAGCACGGGCGCCGGTGTCGTGACGACACCGGCGCCCGTGCTCGTGGTGCGAGCGTGGCGGGCTTCTAGAGCGCCGCCAGGATCGCCTCGACCTGCACCTTCGCGTCACCGAAGAGCATGGCCGTGTTCTCCCGGAAGAACAGCGGGTTCTGGACGCCCGCGTACCCCGTCGCCATCGAGCGCTTGAACACGATGACCTGCTTGGCCTTCCAGACCTCGAGCACCGGCATCCCCGCGATCGGCGAGCTCGGGTCCTCCAGCGCGGCGGGGTTGACGGTGTCGTTCGCTCCGATGACGAGCACGACGTCGGTCGAGGGGAAGTCGCCGTTGATCTCGTCCATCTCGAGGACGATGTCGTACGGCACCTTGGCCTCGGCCAGCAGCACGTTCATGTG
>DATKTF010000093.1:0-3808 GCA_035531255.1 Cellulomonadaceae bacterium | reverse complement strand
CACGTCGTCAGCCGGGCCAAGGAGCTTCTCGTCGAGCGCCCGCACGGCCACGTGCTCAAGGCCGGCTCCGACGTGACCCCGAACGCCAACGTGCTGTCCGCGACGGCGTACGCGTACGGCGTCTTCGCGTCGCACGTCGTGGTCGGCAACACGTCGGCCAACCGGTTCGTGTCGGTGCAGCGCAACCACCTCAACCTGCTGCGGTCGAGCGGTGTGCGCGCGCTCGCACGCATCGACGGAGAGTGGCGGCTGCTCGGTGTCCCGTCCGCCCTGGTCATGGACCTGGGTGGCGTGCGCTGGGTCTACGCGACCGACGCCGGACGGGTCGACGTGCGGACGGTCGTCGGGTCCGACGCGCGGGGCCTCGAGCTGCGCATCGACGCCGAGCAGGCGCTCGACCTGCTCGTGACGGTCGACGTCGAGCTCGGCTCGGGCCGCTGGTCCGCGACGAGCGAGCTCGACGGCCGGGCTCTCGCGTTCACGGCCGACGCCGGGACCGACGTCGCCGAGCACTGCCCCGACCTGGCCTACGTGATCGCGACCGCCACGGGCCGGCTCGGCGACGACGCCGTGCTGTTCCCCGACGGCCGTTCGCGCGACACCCCGGTCGTCACGGTACGGTTCGACGCCGCGACGAGCGCGTCGGTCGTCCTCACCGGGGACCTCGACGGCAGGACGGCCGCGCTCCGGGTCGCGCGCGAGGGCATCGACCACCCTCTCGACGTCGAGGCCGAGCTCGCGGCGCACCGGGCCTACGTCGCCGACTTCACGCGCCACCTGCACGTCGACGGCGACGGCAGGCTCGCCGAGCTCAACCTCCTGCTGCCCTGGTTCACCCAGAACGCGCTCGTGCACTTCCTCGTCCCGCACGGGCTCGAGCAGTACTCCGGTGCGGCGTGGGGAACCCGCGACGTGTGCCAGGGGCCGCTCGAGCTCAATCTCGCGTTCGGGCACCACGACACCGTGCGGGACATCGTGCTGCGCGTCTTCGCCCACCAGCTCGACGACGGCACGCTTCCCCAGTGGTTCATGCTCGACTCCTACGCCGAGCGCTACCAGGACGACGCGCACGGCGACGTCGTCGTGTGGCCCCTCATGGCGCTCGGTGAGTACCTCGCGGCGACCGGCGACACCGCGGTCCTCGACGCCGAGGTCCCGTTCTGGGACCACGCCCACCGCGGCCCGGGGACGGTCCCGGTGCCGGTCGCCGAGCACCTGCGTCGCTCACTCGGCTACATCCGCACCCATCGCGCACCCGGCACCCAGCTGCTCTCGTACGGCGAAGGGGACTGGGACGACACGCTGCAGCCGGCGCAGGACACGATGAAGGAGGAGATGGCCTCGGCGTGGACGGTCGCGCTGCTCTACCAGGCGACGCGAACGCTCGAGGACGTGCTTCGCGGCACCGCGCACGCCGACCTCGCCGTCGAGCTGGGCGCGGAGGCCGACACGATCGCGGCAGAGTTCTCCGACCGGTTCGTGATCGACGACGTGCTCGCCGGCTACGTCGTGTTCGCCCCCGAGGGCCCGTGGCCCGTCATCCACCCGAGCGACGACCGCACCGGGCTGCACTACCGGCTCATCCCCATGACCCGCTCGATCATCGCGGGGCTGTTCACGCCCGACCAGGCGCTGCGTCACGAGGAGCTCGTCGAGGAGCACCTGCACTTCCCCGACGGCGTCCGGCTGATGGACCGACCCGCGCCGTTCCACGACGGGATCACGCGGTTCTTCCGGCGTGGGGAGCAGGCCGCGAACGTCGGCCGCGAGGTCGGGCTCATGTACACGCACGCGCACGTCCGCTACACGCAGGCGCTCGCGACGCTCGGCCGGGACCGACTCGTCGCCGAGCTGCTGCGGATCAGCCCCGTCGGGCAGCACGACCGGCTCGCGACGAGCGCGCCGCGTCAACGCAACTGCTACTACTCGTCGTCCGACGCGGCCTTCACCGACCGTTACGACGCCGCGGCGCACTTCGACCGGCTGCGGGACGGGACCGTCGCGGTCAAGGGTGGCTGGCGCGTCTACTCGAGCGGCCCCGGCATCTACCTGCGGCAGGTCGTCCAGGGTGCTCTCGGGATCGTCGAGCGCGCGGGTGCCGTCGTCTTCGACCCCGTCCTCGCACTCGAGGACGACGGCACGACGATCCGGATCGACCTCGGTGGAGTCCGGCGCACCGTTCGCTACCACGTCGCCGCCGGGAACGCCCCGGTGCGCGTCGAGGTCGACGGCGTTCCGGTTCCGGGGGTCGAGGTCGCGGCTGTGTACCGGCACGGAGGGTTGCGGGTGGCTGCACCCGATCTTCGGGGCACGGGCGACGCGCCGTCAGGCGTCATCGACGTCTATGTGGGAGACGACCGCAGCACGCTCCGCGCGTGACCGAACGGGCCCCTCGTCGGCGCCCGGCCCGCGGGTAGGCGCTCCGCCGCACCACGGGCACGACGAGCGACCCGGACGCCCGGTGACCGTGACGGCCAGAGGTGAGGCCTCGCGGGGGCCAGATCACACGATTCTCATTCTCGTCTCACAGGCATCTCAGAGGCGCGGTGTTCGCTCAAGGTGCGCGCGAACCTCCGCGCACAGCCGAGAGGAGTTCGCCATGTCTCGCACCACCCGCACCCTGGCCGCTACCGCGGTGGTCGGCATCCTGTTCGTGCCGAGCGCGCAGGCCGCGACGCCGGCCCCGTCCACCGACGCGAACCTGCACACCGCGCTGCAGATCGAGGCCTTCGACTGGGCCCGCTACACGGTATATGCCGAGCAGGCCGACCGGGAGGGGGCCGGATCGGCGTCCGCCCTGTTCACCACGACGGCGACCGAGGACCGCGACGTCCACGCGGCCGAGCTGGCCGGTCCCGCTGCCCTCGTGGGCGACAACGCCCAGAACCTCCGCGCCGCCATCGACGGCGAGACCTACGAGGCGACGGTCATGTACCCCGAGTTCGCTGCGACTGCCCGTGTCGAGGGCTGCACCCGGGCCGCGAACATCTTCGACTCCATCGCCAAGGAGGAGATGATGCACGCCAAGAAGTACACCGCGGCGCTCTCGGCGATCACGACGGGCAGCGGCTCGATCCCTCGGGCCTCCGGGCTGCAGTGGATCACCGTCACCCCCCAGCTTCCCGCGTGCGGCGGACAGACCCTGACGAACCTCGCCACCGCGATGCACGGCGAATCCCTCGCCCAGGTCAAGGACGACCTGTTCGCGCAGGTCGCGCGTGACTCCGGCAGCGTCGCACTCGCCGACCTGTTCGCGGGTACCGGGATGGTCGAGTTCCGCGAGCACTTCTCGGATGAGGCGAACCTCTCGGGGCTGATGGGTGACAACGCGACGAACCTCACGAACGCTGCCGCGTCCGAGGACGTCGAGGCCACGGTGACCTACCCGGCCTTCGCCGACGACGCCACCGCATCAGGTGACACCGATGTGGCCGTGCTCTTCGACGAGCTGGCGATCGCCGAGGCGCTTCAGCGCGACGCCTTCCTCGCCGAGAGCTGATCCGCCGAACCGGCGACCCCGCGGGCTGACTGAACCCGTGCCTCCCGCCTGGTCCGACTCACCGACCGGCGTGTCGGCGCGAGACCACCCGGGCCGGGAGGTCAGCCCGCGGCACGGAACTCGATCACGGCGCGGCCCGCGTGGTAGAGCGCGTCGGCGACGGTGCGGGGATCGCTGAGGTAGCCGCTGACCATGGCCCCGTCGCGCAGCATGACCAGCTCGTCGGCGACGAGGGCCGAGTCCGGGATCGCGATCTCGTCGAGGAGGTCCTGGATGGCCTGCCGGAACCAGCGGCGATGCTCGTCCACC
>DATKTF010000092.1:0-15859 GCA_035531255.1 Cellulomonadaceae bacterium | reverse complement strand
CCGACGGCTGGTTCGCGATCGTGCACGGCGAGGTCGTCGCCCGCGTCTGACGGCGGCGCTTAGGCTTCTCCCGTGCGCATCGCCAGGTTCACCACCGGAGGAGACCCCCGCTACGCCGTCGTCGAGGGGGAGGCGGGTGCCGAGGTTCTCCACGTCCTGACCGGTGACCCGATCTACACCCCGGTGCAGAAGACGGGCGAGCGGGTCCCGCTGACCGATGACGGCATGCGGCTGCTCGCGCCCGTCATCCCGCGGTCCAAGATCGTCGGCGTCGGACGCAACTACGCGGCCCACGCGCGCGAGCACGGGAACGACGTCCCGACGTCCCCGCTGCTGTTCCTCAAGCCGAACACCGCGGTGATCGGCCCGGACGACCCGATCGTGCTCCCGGATTTCTCCCAGCAGGTCGAGCACGAGGCCGAGCTCGCGGTCGTCATCGGACGCATCACCAAGAACGTGTCCCCGGAGCAGGCGCTCCACCACGTGCTCGGATACACGGTCGCGAACGACGTCACGGCGCGGGACATCCAGCGCACCGACGGCCAGTGGACCCGTGCCAAGGGTTTCGACACGTCGTGCCCGCTGGGCCCGTGGCTCGTGATGGGCCTCGACCCCGACGACCTGGCCGTGAGCGCACGCGTGAACGGCGAGACCCGTCAGCACGCCCGCACGTCCGACATGGTGTTCGACGTGCCGTTCCTCGTCTCGTACATCTCCGAGGTGTTCACCCTGCTGCCGGGTGACGTGATCCTGACGGGCACCCCGGCAGGGGTCGGTCGGCTCGAGCACGGTGACCGTGTGGAGGTCGAGGTCGAGGGGATCGGCGTGCTCATGAACCCGGTGGTCCGTCGGTCCTGAGAGGTCGCCGTGCGATCGGGGCCCGTGAGCCGATCGGTAGGCTGGAACCCGTGAGCTCTCCTGCTGCTGGTTCCGACGTCCGCGTCCGCTTCTGCCCGTCCCCGACCGGGACCCCGCACGTGGGCCTGATCCGGACAGCCCTCTTCAACTGGGCCTACGCCCGCCACACCGGGGGCACGTTCGTCTTCCGGATCGAGGACACCGACGCCGCCCGGGACAGCGAGGAGAGCTTCCAGCAGCTGCTCGAGGCCCTGCGCTGGCTCGGTCTGGACTGGGACGAGGGGGTCGAGGTCGGCGGGCCGCACGAGCCCTACCGGCAGTCCCAGCGGATGGACCTCTACGCGGACGTCACGCGACGGCTCGTCGAGGGGGGCTACGCGTACGAGTCGTTCTCGACCCCGGAGGAGATCGAGGCTCGCCACCGCGCAGCCGGGCGTGACCCGAAGCTCGGCTACGACGGCTTCGACCGGACCCTGACGGAGGAGCAGAAGGCGCGCTACCGGGCCGACGGTCGTGAGCCGGTCCTGCGCATGCGGATGCCGGACGAGGACGTCGTCTTCACGGACCTGATCCGCGGTGACATCACGTTCCGCGCCGGTTCGGTGCCCGACTACGTCATCGTCCGGGCCAACGGGCAACCCCTCTACACCCTGGTCAACCCGGTCGACGACGCCCTCATGGGGATCACGCACGTGCTGCGTGGCGAGGACCTCCTCTCGTCGACGCCACGGCAGGTCGTGCTGTACCGCGCGCTTCTGGAGCTCGGCATCGCGACGGTCATGCCGGTGTTCGGTCACCTCCCGTACGTGATGGGCGAGGGCAACAAGAAGCTGTCGAAGCGTGACCCCGAGTCGAACCTGTTCCTGCACCGCGAGCGCGGCTTCACCCCCGAGGGCCTGCTGAACTACCTGGCGCTGCTCGGCTGGGGGATCGGCGCGGACCGCGACATCTTCACGGTCGACGAGCTCGTCGCCGCGTTCGACATCGTCGACGTGAACCCGAACCCGGCACGGTTCGACCTCAAGAAGGCGGAGGCGATCAACGCGGCGCACCTGCGTCTCCTGAGCCCCGAGGTCTTCCGCGCGCGGCTCGTCCCGTACCTGCACGCGGCCGGCCTGGTGCCGGCGGACTCCTACGCCGACCTCTCGGCCGATCACCGGGCCCTCCTCGATGCCGGCGCGCCGCTCGCCCAGGAGCGTATGACGCTGCTCGGCGAGGCGCCCGGGATGCTCGGGTTCTTCTTCGTCGCCGACGACGCGGTCGAGGTCGAGGACGCGGCCCGAGGCGCGTTGCGCGAGGACGCCGCCGTGGTGCTCGACACCGCGTTGACCGCGCTCGAGGCAGTACCGGCGGCGCAGTTCACGACGGTCGCCACGCAGGAGGCGCTGCAGGCCGCGATCGTGGACGGGCTCGAGATCAAGCCGCGGTTCGCCTACACGCCGCTGCGGACCGCGCTGTCCGGCCGACGTGTCTCGCCGCCGCTGTTCGAGTCGATGGAGATCCTCGGGAAGGACGCGACGCTGGCACGGCTGCGCGCGCTCCGCGCGAGCCTGTGACGACGACGGCCACGACGACGACGGAAACGGTGACGGGAGCGGACGGCTCGACGTCCGTCGACGGCGTGCTGTTCGACATCGACGACACGCTGGTCGACACGCGGTCGGCGTTCCGTGGCGCGCTCACGGCCGTGGCGCGCGTGTACCTGCCGACGCTCCCGGACTCCGCCGCCGATCAGCTGCTCGCGGTGTGGCGTGCCGACGTCAACGGTCACTACCGCGCCTACACGCGCGGTGACATCGGGTACCAGGAGCAGCGTCAGGCGCGCGCGAACGAGCTCCACCGCGAGTTCGGCGGGCCGGTGCTCGACGACGACGCCTATGCCGGCTGGTCGGTCGTCTTCGAGAGCGGCTTCGAGGACGCCTGGGAGGCCCACGAGGACGCCCTGGCGGCCGTCAGGGCGCTCCTGGCCGCCGGTCTCCTCGTGGGCGCGCTGTCGAACGCGTCGGTGGCCTACCAGACTCTCAAGCTCGAGCGCGTCGGGCTGCACGACCACGTGCCGATGCTCGTCGGCGTGGACACGCTCGGTTTCGGCAAGCCGGACGAGCGGGTCTTCCTCGAGGCGTGCCGTCGGCTCGGCACTGAGCCGGGACGGACGGCCTACGTCGGCGACGAGCTCGACATCGACGCGCGCGCCGCGCTCGCCGCGGGTCTGCGGGGGATCTGGCTCGACCGGCCGGGTTCACGCCGCGGTGGGCCCCTCGTGGAGGACGTCGAGGTCGCTCACGCCGCGGGAGTGGCGGTGATCGGGTCGCTGGGCGAGCTGCCCGGCCTGCTCGGGCTGCCCGGCCCGTCGTAGGGCGCGACCGGCGGTGACCGGCGGTGACGCTCTCGGGAGCGCCGCTCGGGGCTGGTTGGACCCACCCCTCCGGCTCGGGTAATGTTTACCGCCGGTAGGGCCACTGGTTCTTCGCGGTCACGATCGCGGGAGCAGAGGTCATACCCCCATGGGGTATGGTGTAATTGGCAACACATCGGTTTCTGGTACCGACATTCTAGGTTCGAGTCCTGGTACCCCAGCGCGGAGCACCGCGCACAGGTGGTCACGTCCCGTCGTGAACATCAGGTAGAGTGCTCACCCGTAGCGAGCAGGCCGTCCGCGGCCTGCCGGCTGCAAGGCCCCCGTTGTGTAGCGGCCTAGCACGCCGCCCTCTCACGGCGGTAGCGCCGGTTCGAATCCGGTCGGGGGTACAGAGGAAGGCCCGGACTCCGCGAGTCCGGGCCTTCGTTGCGCCGGCGGGGGTTCGGCGATGAGACGAAGGCGACCGAGGGCGACGGGCGCCCGACTCACTCACCCGTGCGGCGGAGGACCTCGGTGAGCCGGTTCGCGGCCGCGACGACGGCGGAGGCGTGCAGACGCCCGGGTTGGCGAGACAGGCGCTCGACGGGGCCTGAGATCGAGACGGCTGCGACGACTCGGCCCGAGGGCCCGCGCACCGGGGCCGAGACGGACGCCACGCCGGGCTCGCGCTCGGACACCGACTGCGCCCACCCGCGGCGTCGGACGCCGGAGAGGATCGTCGCGGTGAACCGCGCGCCCTGGAGCCCCCGGTGCAGCCGGTCGGGCTCCTCCCACGCGAGCAGGATCTGCGCGGCGGAGCCGGCCTGCATGGTGAGCGTCGCGCCGACCGGGATGGAGTCGCGCAGGCCGACCGGCCGTTCGGCGGCGGCGACGCAGATGCGCTGGTCGCCCTGGCGCCGGTACAGCTGCGCTGACTCGTTGGTGTGGTCGCGCAGAGCGGCAAGCACCGGGTTCGCAGCCGCGAGCAACCGGTCCTCCCCGGCGGCTGTGGAGAGCTCGGCCAGGCGCGGGCCGAGCACGAACCGCCCCTGCATGTCGCGGGCGACGAGCCGGTGGTGCTCGAGCGCCACGGCGAGTCGGTGGGCCGTCGGCCTGGCGAGGTGGGTCGCCGCGACGAGCTGTGCCAGAGTGGCCGGGCCGGCCTCGAGTGCACTGAGAACGGATGCGGCCTTGTCCAGAACGCCGACTCCGCTAGAGTTGTCCATAGGTCGATATTGCCGTCTCGAAGGCTGAGACGCAAGTGTCGCGACACGAAAGTCACCCGCCGAGACCCGCTCCGGGTGCGGACACGTCGAAAGGACGAGGACCATGGCCGGCACGCTGGCGGAGAAGGTATGGGACGCGCACATCGTGCGCCGCGGCAACGATGGCGCGCCAGACCTCCTCTACATCGACCTGCACCTGGTGCACGAGGTCACGAGCCCCCAGGCCTTCGAGGGGTTGCGGCTCGCCGGTCGGCAGGTCCGCCGTCCGGACCTCACGATCGCCACGGAAGACCACAACACCCCCACCCTGGACATCGACCGGCAGATCGCGGACGTGACCAGCAGGACCCAGATCCAGACCCTGCGCACCAACGCGGCGGAGTTCGGGGTCCGGATCCACTCGCTCGGTGACGCAGACCAGGGGATCGTGCACGTCGTCGGTCCCCAGCTCGGGCTGACGATGCCGGGGCTGACCGTCGTCTGCGGCGACTCGCACACGTCCACGCACGGTGCGTTCGGCGCTCTCGCCTTCGGGATCGGGACCAGCGAGGTCGAGCACGTGCTGGCGACCCAGACGCTGCCGCTGGTCCCGTTCAAGACGATGGCCGTCACGATCAACGGGGCGCTGCGTCCGGGCACGACGGCCAAGGACATCATCCTGGCGGTCATCGCCAAGATCGGCACCGGTGGGGGTCAGGGCTACGTCCTGGAGTACCGGGGCGAGGCGATCCGCGCCCTCTCGATGGAGGCGCGCATGACGATCTGCAACATGTCGATCGAGGCGGGTGCCCGGGCGGGGATGATCGCGCCCGACGAGACGACCGCGGCGTACCTGAAGGGCCGCCCGCATGCGCCCGAGGGCGCCGACTGGGATGCTGCGGTCGCGTACTGGAGCACGCTGAAGAGCGACGACGACGCGGTGTTCGACGCCGAGGTCACGCTCGACGCGAGCGAGCTCGAGCCGTTCGTGACCTGGGGCACCAATCCAGGCCAAGGGCTGCCGCTCTCCGCCAACGTGCCGGTCCCCGAGGAGATCGCGGACGCGAACGACCGCGTCGCGGCCGAGCGCGCGATCGAGTACATGGCGCTGACGCCCGGCACGCCGCTGCGGGACATCGCCGTCGACACGGTGTTCATCGGTTCGTGCACGAACGGCCGGATCGAGGACCTCCGTGCGGTCGCCGAGATCATCGAGGGCAAGCACAAGGCCGACACCCTGCGCGTCCTCGTCGTCCCCGGTTCGGCGCGCGTGCGCCTGCAGGCCGAGGCCGAAGGGCTCGACAGGATCTTCCTCGACTTCGGCGCGGAGTGGCGCAACGCCGGCTGCTCGATGTGCCTGGGCATGAACCCGGACCAGCTCGCCCCCGGCGAGCGGAGCGCCTCGACCTCCAACCGCAACTTCGAGGGTCGCCAGGGCAAGGGTGGCCGCACGCACCTCGTCTCGCCGCTCGTCGCCGCGGCGACCGCGATCCGCGGCACGTTGTCCTCCCCGGCCGACCTCGTCGACGCCTGACCGACCCCTGACAGGAGACGCACTCATGGAGAAGTTCACCCAGCACACCGGCGTCGGGGTCCCGCTGCGACGCAGCAACGTCGACACCGACCAGATCATCCCGGCCGTCTACCTCAAGCGGGTGACCCGTACCGGCTTCGAGGACGCCCTGTTCGCCGCGTGGCGCGGTGACCCCGCGTTCGTCCTGAACCAGCACGCCTACGCGAACGGTTCCGTGCTGGTCGCCGGACCCGACTTCGGCACCGGGTCCTCACGCGAGCACGCCGTCTGGGCGCTCAAGGACTTCGGGTTCAAGGTCGTGATCTCGTCGCGCTTCGCGGACATCTTCCGGGGCAACTCCGGCAAGCAGGGTCTGCTCGCCGCCCAGGTGGGCCCCGAGGACGTCGAGCTCCTGTGGAAGATCCTCGAGTCGAGGCCGGGTACGGCGGTGACGGTCGATCTCGAGTCGCGCACGGTGACCTGTGAGGACGTCGTCGTGCCGTTCCAGGTCGACGACTACACACGCTGGCGGCTCATGGAGGGGCTCGACGACATCGGGCTCACCCTGAACCACGAGGCCGAGATCACCGAGTTCGAGCACACGCGCGAGAGGTGGCGTCCGACGACGCTGCCGGCCAAGCACCTGCCGTCGGTCGAGATCGTCGCGGCACGCCCGGTCTGACGGAGTCGTCCGAGGTCGGGCGCGGCGCGGCGCGATGGACCGACGGAGGGCCTGCCCCTAGCGTGGGGGTGGCGCAC
This sequence comes from Cellulomonadaceae bacterium, assembly GCA_035531255.1. Taxonomy (GTDB): domain Bacteria; phylum Actinomycetota; class Actinomycetes; order Actinomycetales; family Cellulomonadaceae; genus JAJDFX01. Next base: position 9,186 of record DATKTF010000092.1, on the reverse strand, counting down.
CGACGTCCTCGTCGCGCGCGCCCGACCCGGGAGGTGCCGCGGTGAACAAGACCGAGATGTTGGCCGAGCTCGAACGACGGCTCGGAAGCCACAGGGCCGCGGTCTCGGCTCTCGACGCCGTCCTGGGCGCGGTTCAGGAGGCCGTCGCCGCCGGGGACAAGGTCACCCTCACGGGGTTCGGGACGTTCGAGCGGGTCACGCGCCCCGGACGTACCGGCCGGAACCCGCGGACCGGCGCGCCGATCGAGATCGCCGCGTCGTCGCTCCCGCGCTTCCGGGCCGGTGCGGCCCTGCGCGCCGCGGTCGCCGGCGTGACCTCGACGCGTCAGGAGACGAGCGTGGCGCCGGCGGTCGCCGCACCGTCCGTGGCGACGGCGTCGTCCCCGTCGGGCACCGATGCCTCCGGAAAGAAGACCTCGGGCGCGAAGGCTGCCGCCAAGAAGACGTCCGGCAAGGCGACGTCCGCCTCGAAGGCGTCGGGCAAGAAGACCTCCGGCAAGGCGACGTCCGCCACGAAGGCGTCGCGCTCAGGCAGATAGCACCGCTCGAACCGGAGGTGTCGCGCGGCACCCGTGGCCCGCGGCGCGGGGGTCAGGCAACCAGGCAGGAGCGCGGCACGTGAGTGATCAGATGGGCGCATCCGACGTGCTCCGCGTCGACGGAGGTCATCCGCTCACCGGGGAGATCACCGTCCGTGGGGCCAAGAACTTCGTGTCGAAAGCCATGGTCGCGTCGTTGCTCGGCGAGAGCCCGAGCGAGCTGCGCAACGTCCCCGCGATCCGCGACGTCGCCGTCGTGAGCGGGTTGCTCGAGCTCCACGGCGTCGGCGTCGACCTGGATCAGGACGCGGGCGTGCTGCGGCTCGACCCGAGCCGGGTCGAGGTGGCACACGTCGCCGACATCGACACCCACGCGGGGTCCAGCCGGATCCCGATCCTGTTCTGCGGCCCGCTCCTGCACCGGCTCGGCGAGGCGTTCATCCCGGATCTGGGTGGCTGCCGGATCGGCGACCGCCCGATCAACTACCACCTCGACATCCTGCGGCAGTTCGGTGCCGTCGTCGAGAAGCGGGAGCAAGGCATCTACATCCACGCCCCGCAGCGGCTCCGTGGCACCAAGATCGCCCTCCCCTACCCGAGCGTCGGGGCGACCGAGCAGCTGCTGCTGACGGCGGTCCGCGCCGAGGGGCTGACCGAGCTGGTGAACGCGGCGATCGAGCCGGAGATCCTCGACCTGATCGCCGTCCTGCAGAAGATGGGGGCGATCATCTCGGTCGACACCGACCGGGTGATCCGGATCGAGGGCGTCGACCGCCTGTCCGGGTATCGCCACACCGCACTCGCCGACCGGATCGAAGCCGCGTCCTGGGCGTCGGCCGCGCTCGCCACCGGGGGCGACATCATGGTCCGCGGTGCGACCCAACCGGAGATGACGACCTTCCTCAACACGTTCCGGAAGGTCGGTGGCGAGTTCGAGATCGACGACGTCGGCATCCGGTTCTTCCACCCCGGTGGCGAGCTCCGGTCGATCGTCCTCGAGACGGACGTCCACCCGGGGTTCATGACCGACTGGCAGCAGCCGCTCGTCGTCGCGCTCACCCAGGCGACCGGGCTCTCGATCGTGCACGAGACGGTCTACGAGAACCGGTTCGGGTTCACCGACGCGCTCCGCCGCATGGGCGCCACGATCCAGGTCTACCGGGAGTGCCTCGGTGGGCATCCGTGCCGGTTCGGCCAGCGGAACTTCTTCCACTCGGCGGTCGTCTCCGGGCCGACGCCGCTGAGGGCTGCCGACGTCGAGGTCCCGGACCTGCGCGGCGGGTTCTCCCACCTGATCGCCGCGCTCACGGCGACCGGGACCTCGACCGTGCGGGGCATCGCGCTGATCGACCGTGGCTACGAGCACTTCACGGACAAGCTCGGCGCGCTCGGCGCCGAGTTCACCCGGGCCTGACGGCAGTCGGCCGTGCCCGTGCAGGTCCGCACGCGGTCGTGAGCCCGGCACGGGTGGGCCGGTCGTCGCGGGGGCGGATCCTGCCTCTGCACCGGTAGCATCGACGATCGTGCCACTCGTCCCGCCTGACAACCGCACGTACCGTCGCGTCGCCGCGGTGGTCCGGCCGGTTCTGCTCGCGATCACCCGACGTGACTGGCGGGGTCAGGAGAACCTCCCGGCCGTCGATGGCTTCATCGCGGCCGGAAACCACATGACCAACATCGACCCGCTGACGTTCGCGCACTTCCTGTACGACAACGGCCGTGCACCGAAGATCCTCGCGAAGGCGTCGCTGTTCGCGGTGCCGGTGCTGGGTGGGCTTCTCCGACGCACCGGGATGATCCCGGTGCAGCGCAACACCGCGGCGGCGGCGTCGTCGCTGTCGGCGGCGGTGGATGCGCTGCGGTCCGGCGAGTGCGTCGCGGTGTTCCCCGAGGGCACCCTGACGCGCGACCCGGATCTGTGGCCGATGGTCGGGAAGACCGGCGTCGCACGGCTCGCCCTGACCACCCGGGTGCCGGTGATCCCGATCGCCCAGTGGGGAGCCCACCGGATCCTCGGCCGGTACAAGAAGCTCCTCAAGCCGATCCCGCCGAAGAAGGTCACCGTGGTGGCCGGTCCTCCGGTGGATCTCTCGGACCTGTACGACCGCCCGCAGGACTCGGCGACGCTGCGCGAGGCGACCGATCGGGTCATGGACGCCATCACGGCACTCCTCGAGGGGATCCGTGCCGAGAAGGCGCCGGCCGTCCGGTTCGACATGCGGACCGCGCCCAAGCCGGGTCCCGACCGCGGGGCCGACGACACGGCCACGCCATCCGGCGACGGCACTCCCGACGGCGCTGCATGACGACGTCGCCGCAGTCGTCGTCCACCGCACCGGCCCAGGCGGGGACGCGCCCCCTGCGCGCCGCGGTCCTCGGCACCGGCAGCTGGGGGACGACCTTCGCCGTGGTCCTCGCCGACGCCGGCTGCGAGGTGCGGCTCTGGGGTCGCAGCGTCGCCGTGTGCCACGAGATCACCGACGAGCACCGCAACGAGGCGTACCTCCCGGGCATCGTCCTCCCGGGGACGATCACCGCAGGGACGGATCCGGCGGTCGCCCTCGACGGTGTCGACCTGGTCGCGGTCGCCGTCCCGTCGCAGGAGGCCCGTCGCACGCTCGAGCCCATGCGTGACCTGCTGCCGCCGACCGCGGTCGTCGTCTCCCTCATGAAGGGGGTCGAGCTCAGCACCGACCGCCGCATGAGCGAGGTCGTCGCCGAGGCCTTCGCGATACCGGCGGACCGCGTGGCGGTCGTCTCGGGCCCGAATCTCGCGCGTGAGATCGCCGAGCGTCAGCCCACCGCGACCGTGATCGCCTCGACCAACGAGCAGACCGCGCAGCTCGTGGCGCGCGCGTGCGCGTCCGCGTACTTCCGGCCCTACACGAACACCGACGTGGTCGGCGTCGAGCTCTGCGGCGCGGTGAAGAACATCATCGCGCTCGCGGTCGGCATCTCGCAGGGACGTGGGCTCGGCTTCAACACGATGGCGACCGTCATCACGCGCGGACTCGTCGAGATCACGCGGCTCGGGCTCGCGCTCGGGGCCGACGCCGACACGTTCCCGGGGCTGGCGGGGATGGGGGACCTGGTCGCGACGTGCGCCTCGCCGTTGTCGCGCAACCACACGCTCGGGCTGCACATCGGTCAGGGACTGACCCTCGCCGAGGCGACCGCAGCGACCGGAGGGACCGCCGAGGGCGTGAAGAGCTCGCGCTCCGTGCTCGAGCTCGCGCGCTCGATCGGCGTCGAGATGCCGATCACCGAGGCGGTCGTCGCCGTGCTGCACGAGGGTCTTGCCGTCGACCAGCTCGCCGCTCTCCTGCTCGCTCGCCCGCACAAGGCCGAAGGGGCCTAGCCGACCGTCGTCGGCCCGACCCGGCCGGTGCAGCGACGGCCCCCGGCGGACCGCGCGGTGGCAGGAGCCGAGCGAGAGCCGGCTACCGGAGCGTGCGCAGGGCCTGGTCGAGGTCCCGCCAGAGATCCTCGACGTCCTCGATGCCGACCGAGAGACGCAGCAGGTCGTCCGGGACGGTGACGGACTCGCTCGCGAAGCGCCGCCGCCTCTCGAGGCTCGACTCGACGCCTCCTAGGCTCGTCGCCGGCACCCAGAGGCGGACGGCGGCGACGACCGCGCGTGCTGCTTCGGCGCCGCCCTTCGGTCGCAGGCCGATGATCGAGCCGAAGCCGTCCATGAGGGCCGCCGCTCGGGTGTGACCGGGGTCGTCCGGGAGACCGGGGTGCCGCACGTCGGCGACCGCCGGGTGACCGTTCAGGCGCTGCGCGAGCAGGGCGGCGCTCGCCTGCGACCGCTCGACGCGCAGTGCCAGGGTGCGCATGCCGCGCAGGGCGAGCCAGACCTCCCAGGGCCCCGCGATCGCACCGTGCAGGGTGCGGTACGCGCGCAGGCGTGAGGTCAGGTCGGGGTCGGAGGAGACGGCGGCGCCGAGGACGACGTCGGAGTGCCCGGCGAGGTACTTGGTGACGGAGTGCACGACGACGTCCGCGCCCCACGTGAGCGGCCGCTGGACGAGGGGGGTCGCGAACGTGTTGTCGACGCACACGAGCGCACCGACCGCGTGTGCCGCGGTGACCAGCGCGGGGACGTCCGCGATCTCGAGCATCGGGTTGGTCGGGGACTCGACCCAGAGCATCGACGCCGGACCGTCCGGGTCGCCCACCGCGGCGACGACCGCGGCCGTGTCGTCGATGTCGACCAGCGTCACGCGGACGCCGGAACGCTCGGAGAGGTCCGCGGCGTAGCCGAGCGCGACCTGGTAGGTGTGTCGGGGCATCACGAGGCGCCCGCCGGGCGGCACGAGGGACATCGCCGCGGCGATGGCGGCCATGCCGGAGCCGAACACCACGGCAGGGCGCGCGGAGTGCTCGAGCCGGCCGAGCACGTCCTCGAAGGGGTGCCACGTCTCGGTGTCGATCCGCGCGTACAGCGCCTCGTCGGGGCCGGGAGCGCCCGCCGACACGTAGGTCGAGGACAGCACGACCGGCGCATTCACCGGCGCGCCCTGCGCACGGGCCGGTCGGCCGCCGACGACGGCGAGGGTGGCAGGAGCGAGCTCGGCGTCATGGGTCACGCCGACAGGCTACCGATCGCGTGAGCGCCTGCGCGTGTGCCGGTAGGGTCGGGCTCGATGGAACACGAGACTGCACCCGCCCCCGCGGGCCCGCATCGCCCGCGGGTCATGGTCCTCTTCGGCGGACGCTCCGGGGAGCACCCGATCAGCTGCGCGACGGCCGGCGGCGTGCTGCGCGCGATCGACCGCGACCGGTACGAGGTCGTCGCCGTCGGCGTGACCCCGGCGGGACGGTGGGTCCTCGTGGACGACGACCCCGACGCCTGGGGCATCGTCGACGGCCGGCTGCCGGAGGTGCGCGACTCCCCGGAGCGTGTGCTGCTGCCCGCCTCGGCCGACGAGCGTGCGGTGCTGACGCTGCGGGAGGGCGAGCTGGCCGCCGGCCTCGGCGAGATCGACGTCGTGTTCCCGCTCCTGCACGGGCCCTTCGGTGAGGACGGCACTCTCCAGGGCATGCTCGAGCTCATCGATGTGCGGTACGTCGGTGCGGGCGTCCTCGCGTCGGCCGTCGGCATGGACAAGCACTACATGAAGCTCGTCCTGGCAGGTCAAGGGATCCCGGTCGGACCGTTCACGGTGATCCGGCCGGGCGAGTGGGACCGGAACCCGGAGGCCTGGACCGCGACGGTCGAGGCCCTCGGGCTCCCGGTGTTCGTCAAGCCGGCACGGGCCGGATCGAGCCTCGGCATCTCCCGGGTCGCCGACATCGCCGACCTCCCGGCCGCGATCGCGGAAGCCCGACGCCACGACCCGAAGGTCATCGTCGAGGCGGGGATCGTCGGGCGCGAGATCGAGTGCGCCGTGATCGGCGGCCGGGCCGGTCGCCCACCGCGCAGCTCCTTGCCCGGCGAGATCGAGATCACCGGGTCCGAGCACGGGTTCTACGACTTCGAGGCGAAGTACCTCGACGAGGCGAGCGTCCGGCTCACCTGCCCCGCCGATCTGCCGCCCGACGTCGTCGCGCTCGTGCGCGAGATCGCCGAGCGGACGTTCGAGGCGATCGGCTGCGAGGGTCTCGCGCGCGTCGACGTGTTCGTCACCCCCGACGGTGAGGTCGTCGTCAACGAGATCAACACGATGCCCGGTTTCACGCCGTTCTCGATGTACCCGAGGATGTGGAAGGCGTCGGGCGTCGAGTACGCCGACCTGATCGACGAGCTCGTCCAGCTCGCCCTGGAGCGTCCGACCGGTCTGCGTTGAGCGCCGGTCAGGTGCATGCACGCTGCGGTGGGACGACGTCCGCGGCCTGACCCACCTCCATCAGGATCGTGTCCGGCTGGTCAGCGGCCAAGGACTGCGGGATGGTGAGCTCGACGGACGGGGTCCGACCGTACGTCACGAAGGTCCAGCTGCCTCCCGCGCGGGAGCCGTTCGCGGTCACGACCCAGTCGACGCTCGTGCCTGCGATGTCGGTGATCGTCACGCACGGGTCGGTCGTCGGGCCGAGCGGCGTGACCCCGCAGCGCAGGACCACCGACGTGGTGGTGTCTCCCCACGCCGCGGTGCCCTGACTCGTGGTGGAGATCCGGTGCAGGCCCGCGAGCACCTCGGGCAGGGCGAGGACCACGCTCGCGCAGACGGGGTTCGCCGCGTCGGGCGCCGGTACGACGTGGATGCTCGACGCGCACCCGGAGAGGGTCACGGAGGCGATCAGGACCGATGCCACGACGCCGGCCCGCCGTCGCGGGTGCCACTGCGAGCGGCGGTCGGGACGGGTCGCGGGCACCGGACCACGCTATCCCGTGCGGTCCCGGGGCACGGACCTCGGTAGCGTGTGGCCGTGGACGACGAGCAGACACGAGTGGCGGACCTGTCCGAGTCCGACCTGCTGGCCCGGATCTTCCCGCTGCTTCCCACCGGACCGCAGTCCCTCCTCGGCCCCGGTGACGACGCCGCGGTGCTGGCGGCGCCCGACGGCCGCGTGGTCGTCTCGCTCGACGTCCTCGTCGAGAACCGTCACTTCCGCCGTGACTGGTCGAGCGCGGCGGACGTCGGGTGGCGCGCAGCGATGCAGAACCTGGCCGACATCGCCGCGATGGGAGCTCGGCCCACCGCTCTGGTCGTGGGGCTCGTCCTGCCCGCCGATCTCCCCGTCAGGTGGGTGACCGGGCTCGCCCGCGGGATGGCCGCGGCGTGCGCGCCAGCTGGCGTCGCGGTCGTCGGCGGGGACCTCTCGGCCGGTGACGAGGTCGTCGTCGCCGTCGCGGTCCACGGCGACCTCGAGGGTCGGAGCCCGGTCCTGCGTTCTGGCGCACACCCGGGGGATGTGCTGGCGCTCGCGGGGGCGCAGGGCCGCTCGGCTGCGGGGATGGCACTCCTGCAGGCGGGGCACCCGCGAGCGCACCTGGACGTCGTGGACTCCTACCGGCGGCCGAGGCCGGTCCTCGCAGCCGGACCGGCCGCCGCCGACGCCGGAGCGACGGCGATGATCGACGTGTCGGACGGACTTCTTCTCGATGCGGGACGCCTCGCGTGCGCGAGCGGCGTCGAGCTCGATCTGCTCGCCCCCGCGGAGGCCTTCCGCGCCGACCTGGCCGTTCTCGACGGCGCGGCGCGGCTGCTCGGCGTCGACCCGCTCGAGTGGGTGCTCGCCGGCGGCGAGGACCACGGACTGCTGGCGACGTTCCCCGGCGGTGCCGACCTTCCGGAGCCGTTCCGGGTGATCGGGCACGTCCGCGCCGCGACCGGGCCTGAGGCGGTGGGCCGGGTGCTCGTGAACGGCACGTCTGCGCCCGTGACGGCGCGCGGGTGGGACCACTTCCGCGCGTAGACCGGATGTCGCGCGAGCGCGCGGAGGGCAGACGGCGCGCAGGTGGGAGTCCGCGCGGAAGAGCGGACCGGACCCGCCGGGTCAGCCTCGGCGGTAGCGGACCTCGAGGACCTCGGCGCCACCGATCTCGTCGAGCCGCTCGGCGCCGTCCGGCGCGAAGCCGTGCCGACGGTAGAAGTGGCGCGCGCGCTCGTTGTCGGCCATCACCCAGAGCCGGACCGTGACGCCAGGCGGGACCTCGTTGAGCAGCGTGCGCATGAGGTCACGAGCGACACCCCGACCCCAGGTCCCCGGGTCGAGGTAGATCGAGTAGATCTCGACGTCGCCGCGCTCCGCGTCCTCGTCGCGACTCGGCCCGAGCGTCGCGAACCCGAGGAGCTGCTGCCCGGACTCGGCGACCCACGTCCGGACGTCGTCCTGGGGGCCCGATCGGAGATCCGCCTCCCAGCGGCGGGTGCGATCGGCCTCGTCGAGTGCCGCGAGGTGCGTCGAAGGAACGATCCCGGCGTACGCCTGACGCCATGACCTGATGTGAACCGCTGCGATCCGTGCGGCATCTGACACCACCGCACCGCGGATCAGCACGTCGTCGAAGTCGTCTTCGCCCATGAGGTCACCCTGCCACATCGACTGCCGGACGGGCAGCGCTCCGGTCGTCGGGATGGACCGCCCCGCGTGTCGCGTCGGCGTGTCCCGCGGGCGGCGCGTTTGGGCCCGGCGTGTCGTGGCAGCCAGAATGTCAGCGTCGCGGGGCATCGTGGGCAGGGCGCTCTCGGCCGGGTCGGTGAGCGGGACGTCCCGAGGGATGGCTGCGTCCGGCGGAGGCCGGGCCGGACCGGCCGCGACCGGACACGACCGGCACGACCGGCACGACCGGCACGACCGACACGACGCAGACGAGCGCAGAACGGATGACGGGTGGACCAGCTGGATGCGGACGTGGTGCGGCAGTGGGCCGCGACCGCGACGACCGCCCTTGGCTCCGCGCGCGCCCGCATCGACGCGGTCAACGTGTTCCCGGTGCCGGACTCGGACACCGGGACCAACGTGTTCCTGACGGTGGCGTCCGGCACCGACGCGCTCGCGGGGCTCGGGAGCGGGGCGGCGGTCGCCGAGGCGGCGGTCGCCTTCGCACGAGGCGCGCTCGTCGGTGCGCGCGGCAACTCCGGGGTGATCGTGAGCCAGTTCCTGGAGGGGTTCGCCCTGTTCCTCGAGTCTCGGCCCGACGAGGGAGCGGTCGGGCCGGTCGAGCTCGCCGAGGCGTTCGAGGCCGCGCAGCTCGCCG
>DATKTF010000091.1:0-6183 GCA_035531255.1 Cellulomonadaceae bacterium | reverse complement strand
CTCGGTGCGGCGAAGAACCACGGCATCGTGCTGGCCGACGCCGACCTGGAGAACGCGGCGAACAGCCTGGTCGCAGCGGCGTTCGGGGCCGCGGGTGAACGGTGCATGGCGCTTCCGGTGGCGCTCGTGCAGGAGGAGGTCGCCGACGAGCTCATCGCCCTGGTGACCGAGAAGGCCAGGGCGGTCCGGGTGCTCCCGGGCGACCACCCCGACTCGGACATGGGTCCGATCATCTCCGCGCAGTCCAAGGCCCGGATCACGTCGCTCATCACGTCGGCCGAGACCGAGGGGGCGACGATCCTGGTCGACGGCCGGGACGCGGTCGTCGCGGGCTTCGAGGGAGGGTGGTTCCTGGGCCCGACGGTGATCGACAACGTGCACCCGGGGATGACCATCAATCAGCAGGAGGTCTTCGGGCCTGTCCTGGAGGTCATCCGGATCTCGGGTCTGGCGGAAGGCATCGCGCTGATCAATGCGAACCCGTACGGCAACGGTACGGCGCTCTTCACGTCGTCGGGCGAGGCGGCCAGGACCTTCAAGCGAGCGGTGCAGGTCGGCATGGTCGGCATCAACGTGCCGATCCCGGTGCCCGTCGCCTGGCACTCGTTCGGTGGGTGGAAGGACTCGCTGATCGGCGAGAGCCACATGTACGGCCCGGAGGGTGTCAAGTTCTTCACCCGCGCCAAGGTGGTCACCGAGCGCTGGCTGCCGCAGGCCGACGCGGTGTCGTTCCACTTCTCGGGGGACGCGCAGACGTAGGTGTTCACGTGCCGGGGCGGACGCTGCAGAGCCAAGCGCCGCCTCGGCCGTGCGCACCGCAGACGTCGTGCGGGAGCGATCGCCGCGAGCTGCTCGCCGGCTCACCGGCCCGGCCGGCACGTCGCCTCATGCGCTCTGGGCTGCGATGTCGTTCCTGTTGGCCCGCCGACGGCGCGGGCGCGGGACGAGGTCTGGCTCGCTCCCCGTATGTCAGGACAATTGCTTGACAGGTCATGCGCGAAGAGCGACGATGGGGACGGCGCAGGATGCGCCGCCTCGGGCCGGCCTCGCCGTCTCGGGGCGGTTCTGCGGACCTCGTCGGCCCCGACCTTGCACCCACTACGACGCACATGGAGCTGTCATGAGCAAGGCCCGCAACACCGATCCGCGGTACAGCACGCTGACGATCGGGGTCTGCCCCGACCAGTGGGGTGTGTGGTTCCCGGACGACGAGAAGCAGATCCCCTGGGAGAAGGCTCTGGCGGAGATGGCCGAGGCCGGCTTCGAGTACATGGAGACAGGGCCGTACGGATACTTCCCCAAGGACGCCAGGCGGCTGCAGAAGGTGATGGACGACAACGGCTTCACCGTGGTTGCGGGCACCGGTTGGGGGATCCTGCACAAGGCCGATGCGTGGGCCGAGACAGAGAAGACCTTCCGTGCGATCGCCGAGACCCACGCCGCGGTCGGCGCGGAGTACATCGTGCACCTGCCCCCGATGTTCCGCGACGAGAAGACCTGGGAGTTCACCGACGACCGCGTGCTCTCGCCGGACGCGTGGAACCTGTACGTCGAGAACGCCAACACGCTCGGCCAGATCCTCTTGGACGAGTACGGCCTGAAGATGGTGCTGCACCCGCACGGTGACAGTCACATCGAGACCCCGGACGACATCGACCGGGTCTTCGAGGCGACCGACCCGACGTACGTGAACCTGTGCCTGGACACCGGTCACATCGTCTACGGCGGCGGCGACCCGCTCGAGATGATCAAGAAGTACCCCGAGCGCATCTCCTACGTGCACATCAAGGCGTTCGACGTCGACCTCACGCGCGAGTCGCACGAGAAGGACTGGCCCTTCGGTGAGGCCGTCGCGCGCGGGCTCTCGGTCCGGCCGCCGGCCGGCGCTCCCGACATGAAGGAGCTGGTCGACGCTCTCGCGGGCCTGGACAAGGAGCTGTACGTCATCTGCGAGCAGGACCTGTACCCGTGCGACCCGCGACTCCCGCTGCCCAATGCGGTGATGACCCGCCAGTTCCTGGCCTCCTGCGGTCTCGGGCTGCTCTGAGCCGCCGAGCACGAGGACGCCCGCTACAGCCGGAGCGCGTCGCGACGGGTACAGCGGCACGCTGCGTGAGCGCATCGCGGGTGCGCGGGGCTGGCGCCGCCCCACCTGGCCCCTGCAGATCGACAACCTCGAAGGACGGAACATGCTCAGGTTCGCCATCATCGGCGCCGGTCGGATCGGCGTCGTGCACGCCGAGGCGATCGCCTCGCACCCCGACGCCGGGCTCGTGCTGGTCGCCGATCCGTACGGCGACGCGGCCGCCCGGCTCGCCGCCGCGCACGGCGCCCGCTCCACGACCGACGTCGACGACGTCTTCGCCGCCGCCGACGTCGACGCCGTCATCGTCGGGTCCCCGACCCCGTTCCACGTCGACCAGATCATCGCCGCCGTCGACACGGGCAAGGCCGTCCTCGCCGAGAAGCCGGTCGACCTCGACATCCAGCGCGTCGACCTGTGCCTGGAGGCGGTCGGTGCCCGTGCGGACCGCGTCATGGTGGGCTTCAACCGGCGGTTCGATCCCGGTTTCGCCGAGGTCAAGGCGCGGATCGAGGGCGGAGAGATCGGCCCGCTCGAGCAGCTGACGATCATCAGCCGCGACCCGCAAGCCCCTCCGGCGTCGTACGTCGCACAGTCCGGCGGCATCTTCCGGGACATGACGATCCACGACCTCGACATGGCGCGGTTCATGCTGGGGGACATCGTCGAGGTCTCGGCGGTGGGCCAGCACCTCGACCCTGAGATCGAGGCTGCGGGCGACTTCGACGCGGCGGTCCTCACCCTTCGCGCTGCCTCCGGCGCGGTCGCCACGATCATCAACAGTCGGCACTGCGCCACCGGGTACGACCAGCGCCTCGAGGCGTTCGGGCCGACGGGGTCGCTGCGCGCAGAGAACCACACGGCGACCCAGGTCCGGTTCTTCGGCACCCGGACGTCCGATGCCGCAGGCCCGTACCTGGACTTCTTCCTGCAGCGGTACGCGATGGCCTATCGGGCCGAGCTCGACCACTTCGTCACGTCCGTCGTGCGGGGCACCGCCCCCTCTCCGTCACTGGTCGACGGGCGCGAGGCGCTCGTGCTCGCCGACGCGGCAACCGTGAGTGCCACCTCGGGGCAGCCGGTCAGGGTCGGTTGAGCACGCGCGACGGCGCGTCGGACAATCTCTCGCTGTGGAACGGAGTCGATGTGAGTGAGGTCGTTCGGCGCGGCGCCGAGCTGACCGGGTTGCCGCCGGCGGTGGATGTCGCGGACAACTCGGCCGGACTGTCCGCAGTGGACGCGGTGATTGCGAGCGGGCCGTTCCAGGACAGCTGGGAGTCGCTGAGGGGCTATCGGCCACCTCTGTGGTATCTGGACGCGAAGTTCGGGATCTTCCTGCACTGGGGCGTGTACTCGGTTCCGGCCTTTCACAACGAGTGGTACTCGCGGTCGATGTATCTCGCGGGCACTCCCGAGTTCGAGCATCACGTGGCGACGTACGGGCCTCAGCAGGAGTTCGGGTACTAGGACTTCATCCCGTCCTTCACGATGGAGCGGTTCGATCCTGACGAGTGGGCGGCGTTGTTCCGCCGTGCCGGAGCGCAGTTCGTGGTGCCGGTGGCGGAGCATCATGACGGGTTCGCGATGTATGAGACGGATCGGTCCCGGTGGAAGGCCACCGCGATGGGGCCGAAGCGGGATGTGCTGGGTGACCTGCTCGACGCCACGCGGCGTGCGTGGATGGTGGCGGGGGTGTCGTCGCACCGCGCGGAGCACTGGTTCTTCATGAACGGTGGCGCCCGGTTCGACTCCGATGTGCTGGACCCGGAGTTCGTGGACTTCTACGGCCCGGCCCAGCGGGAGGAGACCGCACCGAACGAGCAGTTCCTCGAGGACTGGTTGCTGCGGACGGTGGAGATCATCGATCGGTACCGGCCGCAGGTGCTGTGGTTCGACTGGTGGATAGAGCAGCCGGCCTTCGAGCCGTACGTGCGCAAGCTCGCGGCGTACTACTACAACCGTGCTGCTCAGTGGGGGCGTGGAGTCGTCATCAACTACAAATGGACCGCCTTCGCCGACGGCAGTGCGGTGTACGACGTCGAGCGGGGGTCGATCGCGGGGATCCGTCCTGAGGTGTGGCAGAACGACACGTCGGTCTCTCGCAGCTCGTGGTGCTGGGTCAAGGATCACGACTACAAGTCGGCAGCCGACCTGGTCGGCGAGCTCGTCGACGTCGTGGCGAAGAACGGGATCCTGCTGCTGAACGTGGGGCCCACCCCGGAGGGAACGATCCCGGTGGCCGAGCAGGAGATCCTGGAAGGCCTGGGGGCGTGGTTGTCGCGGAACGGAGAGGCGGTCTACGGCACGCGTCCGTGGGCGGTGGCGGGAGAGGGGCCGACGGCGGTTGCCGTGGGGTCGTTCGTCGATCACGAAGCCGCGGCGTACACCTCGGCGGATCTGCGGTTCACCTCGCGCACGGACGTCACGGGGGACCACGTGTACGCGATCGTGCTGCGGCGGCCTGCCGACGGTGTCGCGCGGATCGAGTCGCTCGGACGCGGACGGGGACTGCTGACCCGGGGGATCCGCGCGGTGAGCGTGCTGGGTCAGGCGGAGGTGCCGCAGTGGCAGCACGACCATGCGGCGCTGACCGTCGAGCTGGGCCCTCGCCCTGAGGGCGGGACCCTCACCGACGTCGGTGTGGTGGTCAAGGTCTCGCTCGACGCAGAAGCGACGCAGGAGCGTACCGACGTCGTTCACGGCTGACGACGTCGCCGAGATCGGTGGAGCGCTTGCCGGGGGTCGAGGCCTCGCGGTTGTCGGCGCCCGTCGACCAGGTCCTGGTGGCCCGCGATGTCCGCGCGGTGGTGTCGGATCGGGGTGGTGCTGTTCGTCGCAGGGGTGAGGCCACCCGTGCGGGGCGGCACCGAGGCAGAGGATGCGTGACCATGAGGCCGACGACCATGACTCAGGTCGGCATCGATGGAGTGATGCTGGGAAAGGGCGCCGGGTCGGACGACCGCCTGACGCGTCGGCTTGACGTCCCTGACCACCGAACCGCGTCGTCGTGACGACACGAGAGGATGTTCCGATGCAGTTCCTGGTCTCGGTGATCGATGACAAGAGCGATCCGGGCAGCACGGACAGGCGACCTGCCATCAGCGCGTTCAACGAACGACTGATCGCCGAGGGCTACTGGGTCTTCGCCGGTGGACTCGCGGACACCGACGCGGCCACGGTCATCGACAACCGGGGCGAGCACGCGGTGGTCACCGACGGGCCCTTCGCGGAGTCGAAGGAGTACCTCGCCGGCGTCTGGGTGTGGGAGACCCCCGATCTGGCTGTGGCGCTCGAGCTCGCCACCGAGGCGTCGAAGGTCTGCGACCGGAAGATCGAGGTGCGGCCGTTCGTGTGATCGACGCCGAGGCGGCGGGTTCTCGCACCAGCAGCCCGGCCCGACGTCGGCGTGAGGTCGTCACGGCCGTGCTTGCGCACGGAGGGCGTCGATGGCCCAGTCGAGCTCCGGTTGCGCGCTCTCGCCGGTGGGCCGGCCTCGAGGGCGGCGACCTCGGAGAGCGCCAGCTCGCGGTTCATGACCTTCCGGATCGCCGCCAGGTCCAGTCCCAGGTCACGCAGGGTGCGTACGAGGTCCAGGCGCGCGAGGGCGTCGTCGTCGTAGCGGCGGTACCCGGCGGGGGTGCGTTCGGCGGGCTGCACGAGACCTGCGTCGGAGTAGAACCGGATCGTCTTCACCGAGCTGCCGGTCAGTCGTGCGCGCTCGCCGATCGAGTAGAGCCTGGGGTCGTCCATGTCCCCGCCGTCAGGTCTCCCCTCGCTGGAGACTCAAGTCCGATCGGCCGTGCCTCTCGGGCGTCGGCGCACCGCGTGCGATCTGGTCACGTGTCCTGGTTGCCGGCCTGGCCCTGCTGCGTGGCCCACTCGGCGACGCGCCGCGCGCGGACCGGACTGAAGATTCGCGACAGGTGTCCGCGCGGGTTCGGCGCGTCGGGTCGCCGCCCTCGAGGACGGCCCGTCGGCGCCGCCGGAGCGCTCCCGGCCTGGAGCGACGCCCGGGCTCAGCTGCCTGCGCTCTCGTACCGGAGCACCCCGCCGCGGAACGCCCAGCGGCCGAGCAGCAGGCACCAGACCGCCGCGACAGG
>DATKTF010000090.1:0-19505 GCA_035531255.1 Cellulomonadaceae bacterium | reverse complement strand
CCCGACCCGCAGTACACCGCCACCCGCGCGTCGGGCACGGCACCGAGCCGAGCGAACCGCTCGCGCAGGGTCTCCGGGTCCAGGAACCGCCCGCCCCCGTCGAGGTTGCCAGCGGTCGGGGCGCTCGTGGCTCCCGGGATGTGCCCCGCGCGGGGGTCGACCGGTTCCGCCTCGCCGCGGAATCGCTCACCGGCACGCGCATCGAGCAGCACGGGTCCGCGCGACACCCGCGCGACGCGGTCCTGCCGCACCTCCGCGGCGAGAGCGGCGACGTCGTCCGGTCCGAGGACCTCGAGCCCGCCCGCGGACAGCACGACGTCGCCCGGCTCCGGCGCGACGTCACCGGCCTCGAGAGCGCCTCCGGCGGCCGCCCACGCGTCGAGACCACCGTCGAGGATCCGGACGTCGGCCACCCCGCACCAGCGGAGCAACCACCACGCACGCGCGGCCGACATCCCTCCCACCGCGTCGTACGCGACGACCGGGACCCCTGCGCGGACCCCCCATCGGCGCGCCGCCGCCTGGAGGTCGACGACCGCGGGCAGCGGGTGTCGCCCGTCGCGCGTCGTCGCCGGGGCGGCGAGCTCGGTGTCGAGATCCACGTACACCGCGCCGGGCACGTGCCCGGCCCGGTGCTGAGCGGCTCCGTCGGTTCGACCGAGCGCCCACCGGACGTCGAGCACGCAGACCTCCCGACCGGCGGCAAGGAGCCGCCGAAGCTCCTCCGGGTCGGCCAGCACCGTGCGCCGAACGGTGTCCTCCGTCATCCGTCTTCCCTCTCCTCCGTGGCGGGTGCGCTCGCGAGCGCGACCCGCATGGTCCACGCGTCGACGTCTTCCGGCTGGTAGTACCGGCGACGACGGCCGATCCGCTCGAACCCGAAGCGCTCGTACAGCGACAGCGCCGGTGCGTTGTCGACCCGCACCTCGAGGAACGCGGACCTCGCGCCGATCCGGCGTGCGTGGTCGAGGAGCGCTCCGAGGAGCATGCCGCCGACGCCGCGGCCCTGCACCTCGCCGGCGACGCCGATCGTCATCACCTGCACGTCGTCCCCGTCGTACCAGGTTCCCGCGTATCCGATCAATTGGGCGCCGTCGGGATCGGGCGAGTCAGCGGTATCGGGCGAGTCAGCGGTATCGGGTGAGTCAGCGGTATCGGGTGAGTCAGCGGTATCGGGCGAGTCAGCGGTATCGGGCGAGTCAGCGGGACCGCTGATGTCGGCCGGACCCGCGGGACGGGGGTCATGGACGGCCGCGACGTACCAGCGACCCGGTCCCGCGAGCTCGTCGGCGAGCATCCCTGCCGACCACGCCCCTGCCCCGAACAGCTCGACCTCGAGCACCGCCAACCGCGGGAGGTCGGTCGGGACGATCGGGCGAAGGACGAACCCGGCCGCGCCCTCCGTCACCCGATCGCCCGCTTGTGCGAGGTCGAGGGGACCGCGTCCGGACGTCGGAGGTACAGCGGGGCCGTCGGCAGCTGCGACTCTCCGGACGCGAGCCGGGCCAGAGCCAGTCGTGCCAGGACCGACGGGTCGGGGTCCTCGATTCCCGCTCGCCCGACCCCCGGCGATGCGAGCTCGGCGTACAGCGCCGCACCGCGACCGACCACGGCGTCGTCCGCCCGCAGGTCCGCCAGCTCCGTCGCGAGATCGGCAGGACGCGCCACACCGGGGCCCGCCACCAGGATCACCGGTGAACCGTCCGGCCATGCCCCGAGGTCGCCTCCCCCGGTACCGGCCCGGTCGTGCACCGGGTAGGTCCGTCCCGGGTGAACAGCCCCCGTCACCCGGTACCGCGCCCAGTACACCTCGTGCCGTCGCGCATCGGTCGCCACGAGCACCGTGCTCCCGGTCGGCAGACCGAGCCCTGCCGCGGCCTCGGCAGCGAGCGCGTCGAGGCTGCTGATCCCGTGCACGGGGATCCCGAGCGCGAGGGCGAACGTTCGCGCGGTGACGAGCCCGGCTCGCAGGCCGGTGAACGGCGCCGGCCCGGTGCCGACGACGACCGCGGTCAGGTCCCGGCGGTCGACACCGCTCTCCTTCAGGACCTCGACGATCAGTGGCGCGAGGAGCTCGGCGTGGCGCCGCTGCTCCTGGACCCGTCGTGAGGCCAGCACCCCGATCCCGGCTCGTCGAGACGCGGCGCCGGGAACGGTGTCCTCGACCACGGCGACGGCGACGGCGGAGGACGTGTCGAGGGCGAGAACTGGCACGGCGGTCAGCCTACGACGGGGAGCACGATGCCCGCCCAGCGCGGTCCGACGCCGCGGACGGTGACCGTTCGCGTCCCGCTCGAGCCGTCGTCGTCGGGCTCGTCGTCCGGCCGCCCGTCCGGAGCCGCGCCGTCGCCTGCGGGACCCGCGCCGTGCGGCCTCGCGATGGCGATCTCCAGACGGTCCTCCGCGAGCCCCTCCACGAGTCCCTCGCCCCACTCGACCACCGTCACCGACTCGTCGAGGCTCGCATCGAGGTCCAGCGCCTCGAGCTCGTCGAGCGATCCGAGCCGGTACGCGTCGACGTGCACCAGGGCCGGTCCGCCGGTGACCGAGGGGTGCACGCGGGCGATGATGAACGTCGGCGACGCCACCTGGCCGCGGATGCCGAGCCCCGCGCCGATCCCCTGGGTGAGCGTCGTCTTGCCCGCACCCAGGTCCCCGCTCAGGACGACGAGGTCGCCCGCGCGCAGCAGTGCGGCGAGCGCCGCGCCGTAGGCCTGCGTCGCCCCCGTGTCACGCAGGCGGACCTCGGTCTCGTTCATGTGCGTCCCTCGTTCATGCCGGATCCTCGTTCACGTAGGTGCGCGGCAGCCGTGGTGCCATGCGCGTGACGATCTCATAGCTGATCGTGCCCGCCGCGCGCGCCCAGTCCTCCGCGGTCGGTGCGCCGTCGGCCCCGGTGCCGAACAGCTCGACCCGGTCACCCGCGACGTCGGGGGCCCCCGGACCGAGATCCAGCACGAACTGGTCCATGCACACCCGGCCCGCGACGGTGAGCCGTCGACCGCCGACCTGCACCGGCCCACCAGGGTGGTCGGACGCACCGGAGGCGTGACGCGGGATGCCGTCGGCGTACCCCAACGGGACGACTCCGAGCATCGTGTCCGTCGTCGTCGTGTAGGCGTGGCCGTACGAGACCCCGTGACCTGCCCCGACCGGTTTCACGGTCGCGAGACCGACCTCGACCGTCATTGCCGGCCGCAGCCCGAACACCTCTGGCCCACCGAGCTGCGGGACCGGCGAGAGCCCGTAGACCGCGAGACCGGGTCGTACGAGGTCCAGGTGCACGGCGGGGTTGGTCAGGGTCGCCGCCGAGTTGGCCAGGTGACGGACCTCGAGCGTCACGCCACGCGACTCGACGAGCGCCACCAGCTCGCGGAACACCCCGGCCTGCGCGAGCACGGTCGGGTGCGCCGGCTCGTCGGCGAAGGCGAAGTGCGACCACACCCCGACGACCTCGACCGCACCCTCGGCCCGAGCGGCCAGCGCGGCGTCGAGCACCTCCGGAAGCTGCGCCGGCGTGAGCCCGTTGCGACCGAGACCGGTGTCGACCTTGAGGTGGACCCGTGCCGTCCGGCCCGTCCTGCGGGCGGCCGCGAGCACGGCGGTCAACGCCCACGGCGCGGCGACGGACACGTCGACGTCCGCCTCGAGCAGGGCGTCGAGCGGGGCGTCCGGACCGTACAGCCAGGTCAGGATGCGGGTGCGGAGACCGGCCGCGCGCAGGTCGAGCGCCTCGTGGACCTGCGCCGTCCCGAGCCAGGTCGCGCCGCCCTGGACGGCGGCGCGGGCGGCCGGCACGAGACCGTGACCGTACGCGTCGGCCTTCACGACGGCCATGACCTGTGCCGTGCGGGCGTGCGACGTGAGGGAACGGACGTTGTCGCGGATGGCCGCGAGATCGACGACGACGCGCGCCGGGTAGGAGGTCACCGGGTCAGTCTTCCACCGCGAGCCCCGTCGACCAGGTGCACGATCACGTCCGCGCGGTGCGCGGTCCCCGCGATCACGCGCGCGTTCCGTTCGTCGGGGCCGGTCGCCCAGGCGCGCGCGGCGTCGGGGGCCTTGCCGAACCGGACGTGACGGCCCACCAGTCGTTCGAGCCGCACCTCGTCGTCGGTCGTCACGAACCACGACTCCGTCAGGAGGCCCGCGACCTGAGCCCACGGGCCGTCGTCGAGCAGCAGGTAGTTCCCCTCGGTGACGACGAGCCGGACCTGCGGACCGATCGCGATCGCTCCGGCGATCGCCTCCTCGAGCTCGCGGCGGTACTCAGGTGCGTGCACGACGCCCCGCCCCGGTTCCACCGCACGACGGAGCAGCGCGGCGTACCCGGCCGCGTCGAACGTCTCCGGCGCGCCCTTCCGGTCACGGAGCCCGAGCTGGTCGAGCCGACTGTTGGCCAGGTGGAAGCCGTCCATCGGCAGGAGCGCGACGGTCGCACCGGAGCCACCCCGTGCGACGCGCGCGTCCGGGTCGCCGGACGTCGGGTCGAGGGCGTCCACCACCTGCGCGGCGAGGGTCGACTTGCCCACGCCGGGGGCGCCGACGATGCCGAGCACCGTGGGACGACCCGACGTCTCGCCGCGCTCGAGAAGCTGCCACGCTCGTGCGGCGAGCGCGTGCGGAAGACCGCCACCGGGTCGGAGCTCCACCGCGAGCTCCACCTGTCGCGCCACTGTCATGCCAGGAGACCCGCAACGGTCGCGGGTACCGCGGCGGCGACCGCGAGCGCGGTCACCGGCCCCCCGGGGTTGGCGTGGTGGGCCGCGCGTCCGTGCACCAGTGCCGCGGCCGCAGCGAGCGCAGCCGCGAGCGTCGGGTCCTCGACCACCTCCGTCGCGCGCGACGCCAGAAGCGCGCCGAGCACACCGGTCAGCACGTCGCCGGCGCCGGCCGTCGCGAGCCACGCGGGACCGTCAGCCTGCGCGTACACGGCGCCCTGCGGGCCGACGACCACCGTGACGGCGCCCTTCAGCAGCACCGTCGCACCCGTCAGCTCGTGCGCGAGCCGGGCCCACCGGAGCGGCTCCGCCTCGACCTGCGCGCGCGTGACCGAGCCGTCCGGACCGTCGCCCGCTGCCGGTCCACCGGTGCCGTGCGACTCGGGCCGGGTGCGCCGCTCGCGCAGGCGCGCGGTGAGCAGTCGCGCGAGCTCACCCGCATGCGGCGTCAGCACGACCCACGGCGGCAACCGGTCCGGCAGCAGCGCCAGAGCGCCCGCGTCGGCGACGGTCGGCACCGAGTGCGCGACCGCACGCGCGAGCACCCTGCGAAGGCGCTCGACCTGCTCGGCCGTCGGGTCGGTCGCCGGCATCAGCGTCGGGTCCACGCCGGAGCCGATGGCCCAGGCCTGCACCCTCCCGTCACCCACGACGACCTCCGGGTGTGCGGCGAGAACGGCCCGGGCGGCGACGTCGGGCCCGAGGTACCGGACCATCCCGACACCGGCGAGCACGGCACCGCTCGCGGCCAGGACGGCCGCACCGGGATATGCCGCGGTCCCGGCCACGAGCCCGAGGACCCCACGCGAGTACTTGTGCGCCGCAGGTCCCGGTACGGGCCACAACGCCGCCACGTCGGCCGGCTCGAGCCGCACGACGGTGGGGCCCCCGAGCCCAGGGCGGAGCCCGATGTCGACCACCTCGACGCGGCCCGCGGCGGCTGCGGCAGGCGGGAGCAGCAGGCACGGCTTGGCCGCCCCGAACGTGACCGTGACGTCGGCCGGCAGCACGTGGCCGGCCGCCCCACCCACGGCCCCGGGCAGCGTGCCGTCGTCGATCCCGACGCCGCTCGGGACGTCGACGGCGACGACGCAGGGCAGGTCGGTACCCGGGGCCGTCCGGACCTCGTCCCTGAGGAGCTCTCCGAGCAGCCGCACGAGCTCCCCACCGACCCCGCGCACCGCCCCGTGCGCGCCGATGCCGAGCAGGCCGTCGAGCACGACGTCCGCGGCATACGCCTCCGCGACGGCCTCGCCGAGCCATACCCGCTCGGACGTGGGGTCGGTCCCGCTCAGGGTGACCACCCTGGCGGGCGACCGACGGACCGCGGCCAGACCGGCAGGGTGCACCCTCTCGTCCGTCAGCACCGCGAGCGCGCGCGCTCCCCGGTCGGCGAGCATCGCGAGCGCGTGCAGGGTGTCTCCGCCGTTGTTGCCGGTGCCGACGAGCCCGACCACGGACGCTCCCCGCACCCGACCACGGCGGGCGACGAGCTCCCGGGCCACCGCACCGGCAAGACCGAAGGCTGCGCGGTGCATGAGCTCACCCGCGGGTCCGGCGGTGAGCAGGGGCTCCTCGGCCTCTCGTACCTGGTGCGCGTCGTATCCGAGGATCACACCCGACATCATGCTCCGTTCACCGAGGACCGCTACGTTCGGAGCATGCGATTCGGACTCTTCATCCCGCAAGGCTGGCGCCAGGACCTCACCGGGATCGACGCCACGGAGCACTGGGCCGTCATGCACGGCCTCGCCCAGCACGCCGACGACGGCGACGCCTGGGAGTCGATCTGGGTCTACGACCACTTCCACGCGGTCCCGGAGCCGAACGGCGAGGCGACGCACGAGGCGTGGAGCCTCATCTCGGCCTACGCCGCGAGCACCCACCGGGTCCGACTCGGCCAGATGTGCACGTGCATGTCCTACCGCAACCCGGCGTACCTCGCGAAGGTCGCCGCCACGGCGGACATCATCAGCGGCGGCCGCGTCGAGATGGGCATCGGAGCCGGCTGGTACGAGCACGAGTGGCGCGCGTTCGGCTACGGGTTCCCTCGCGCGGGCGAGCGCATCGCGGCGCTCGAGGAGGGCGTGCAGATCTTCCGTCAGATGTGGAACGACGGGACGGCCACGCTCGACGGCGTCCACTACCAGGTCGCCGGCGCCCAGCTCTCGCCCCTGCCGTTGCAGGTCGGCGGGCCGCCGCTGTGGATCGCCGGCGGCGGCGAGCGCAAGACCCTGCGCATCGCCGCCCAGTACGCGCGGTACACGAACTTCGACGGGACGATCGACGGCTTCACGCACAAGTCCGAGGTCCTCGCGGGTCACTGCGCCGACCTCGGCCGCGACCTGTCCGAGATCACCCGCTCGGCCAACTACAACGTCGTGATCGGCGAGACCGCGGCCGACGTCGCCGACCGCCTCGCCTGGATCGGGGACCACTACCGCCGCACCGTCCCGGCGAAGGCCGACGGCGTGCTCGAGGAGTTCCGCACCGGTCCCCTGGTCGGGACGCCCGAGCAGATCGTCGAGACGCTGCACACGCTCGAGGCGGCCGGGATGACCTACGCGATCACGTACTTCGCCGAGGCCGCCTACGACCGTTCGGGCATCGAGCTGTTCGAGCAGCAGGTGGTCCCCGCGCTGCGCTGAGGCGGCTCGCCCTCGGCGACGACCATCGCCGACGCGATCCCGGCGTCGTGCGAGATCGACAGGTGCAGGTGCGTGACACCGAGCGCGTCGGCGCGGGCTGCCACTGTGCCGGTGATCTCCACCACCGGCTGCGCACCCGCCACGCGGCGCACGGTCGCGTCCTGCCAGCTCAGGCCGGCGGGTGCGCCGAGCGCCTTCGCCACCGCCTCCTTCGCCGCGAACCGAGCAGCGAGGGAGACCGGCGGAAGACCGCGCTCCGCCGGGGTGAACAGCCGGGAGACCAGACCGGGAACCCGCTCGAGCGTGGCGGCGAACCGCGCGACGTCGACGACGTCGATCCCCACGCCGACGATCACGCGCGCGCCGTCACTCGACCGTGACGGACTTGGCGAGGTTGCGGGGCTGGTCCACGTCTAGGCCCTTGGCCGTCGCGAGCTCGCACGCGAAGAGCTGCAGCGGTACCACCGCGAGCATCGGCGACATCAGCGTCGGGCACGCCGGGATGACGAACACCTCGTCGGCGAACGGCAGCACCGCGTCGTCGCCCTCCTCCGCGATCACGAGGGTCCGTGCACCGCGGGCCCGGATCTCCTGGATGTTGGAGATCACCTTCGCGTGAAGCGAGTCACGCCCCCGCGGGGACGGCACGATCACGAACACGGCCTGGCCCTCCTCGATGAGCGCGATCGGGCCGTGCTTGAGCTCGCCCGCGGCGAAGCCCTCGGCGTGGATGTACGCGAGCTCCTTGAGCTTGAGCGCTCCCTCGAGGGCCACCGGGAAGCCGACGTGCCGGCCGAGGAACAGCACCGACGTCGTGTCCTTCATCGAGCGGGCGACCTCGCGCACGTGCTCGGCGCCGTCGAGCACCGTCTGGATCTTGGCGGGCATCGCGCGCAGCTGCTCGAGAAGCTCGGCGATCTCGTCGGGGAACTTGTTCCCCCGGAGCTGCGCGAGGTAGAGCCCGAGCAGATACGCCGCGGTGATCTGGGACAGGAACGCCTTGGTCGACGCGACGGCGATCTCCGGGCCCGCGTGCGTGTACAGGACCGCATCGGACTCGCGCGGGATCGTCGACCCGTGCGTGTTGACGATCGCGAGCACCTTCGAGCCCTGCTCGCGCGCATGCCGCACGGCCATGAGGGTGTCCATGGTCTCGCCCGACTGCGAGATCGCCACGACGAGCGTCTTCTCGTTCACGACGGGGTCCCGGTAGCGGAACTCGTGCGCGAGCTCGACCTCGACCGGGATCCGGCACCAGTGCTCGATCGCGTACTTGGCGACGTGGCCCGCGTAGGCGGCCGTGCCGCACGCGATCACCACGATCTTGTCGATGCTCCGGAGAACCGACTCGTCGATCCGCACCTCGTCGAGGATCAGGGCACCGTCGAGACCGGTCCGGCCGAGCAGCGTGTCCGCGACGGCCTGGGGCTGGTCGTCGATCTCCTTGTCCATGAAGGAGCGGTACCCGCCCTTCTCGGCCGCGTCGGCGTCCCAGTCGACGGTGAAGGCGCGCGCGTCCGCGGGTGCGCCGGTGAAGTCCGTCACGGTGACAGCGTCGGGAGTGATGGTGACGACCTGGTCCTGCCCGAGCTCGAGCGCGCGACGCGTGTGCGCGATGAAGGCCGCGACGTCGGAGCCCATGAAGTTCTCGCCGTCGCCGAGACCGACGACGAGAGGTGAGTCGTGGCGCGCACCGACCACCGCGTCCGGGACGTCCGCGTGCACCGCCAGCAGCGTGAAGGTGCCCTCGAGGCGCTGCGCGACGGCGCACATCGCCTCCGACAGGTCACCCAGCCGCGCGTACGCGCGCGTCAGGAGCTGCGCGACCACTTCCGTGTCCGTCTCCGAGAGGAACGTCGCTCCATCGGCGAGGAGCTCGGCCTTGAGGACGGCGAAGTTCTCGACGATGCCGTTGTGGATGACCGCGATCTTGCCCGCGACGTGCGGGTGCGCATTGACGTCCGTCGGGGCGCCGTGCGTCGCCCAGCGGGTGTGGCCGATCGCGGCGGTCGCCCCCGGCAGGGGCCGCGCGCCGAGCTCGTCCGTCAGGTTGACGAGCTTGCCGGCCTTCTTCGCCGCGACCAGGACGCCGTCGAGACCGACGAGGGCGACCCCAGCCGAGTCGTAGCCGCGGTACTCGAGCCGGCGCAACCCCTCCAGCACGACCTCGAGGGGCTTGCCGTTGGGCTGCTGTCGTCCGACGTATCCCACGATTCCGCACATGGGCTGGAGTCTACCCAGGGGGCCATGCCCACCTGCCCCCGCCCGGTCGGCGATCTCCGGAGCCAGACCCGCACGCCTCCGCGTCCCGCCGACGACCACGGATCAGGCACAATCGACGCGTGCCACCCGAGACCACACCGTCGACGCCGTACGTCGAGCTCGACCGTGACGCGTGGACCCGGTTGTCGGCCTCGACCCCTCTCCCCCTCACCGTCGCCGACGTCAGCCGGCTGCGCGGTCTCGGTGACCCGATCGACCTCGCCGAGGTGGACGCGATCTTCCGTCCGATCTCCCGGCTCCTCGACCTGTACGTCTCGGCGACCCGGCAGCTCCACGAGGCGTCGAGCACGTTCCTGCGCGAGGACCCGGGCCGGACGCCGTTCGTCATCGGAGTCGCCGGGTCGGTGGCCGTCGGCAAGTCGACGACGGCGCGTCTGCTGCGCGAGCTGATGGCCCGTTGGCCGCAGACCCCGCACGTCGAGCTCGTCACCACGGACGGGTTCCTGTACCCGAACCGGGAGCTCGAGCGACGCGGGCTCATGGATCGCAAGGGGTTTCCCGAGTCCTACGACCGACGTGCTCTGGTCCGGTTCGTGTCGAAGGTCAAGGCGGGTCGCGCCGAGGTACGCGCACCCGTGTACAGCCACCTGACCTACGACATCGTGCCGGGTGCCGAGGTGGTCGTCCGGCGCCCCGACGTGCTGATCGTCGAGGGCCTGAACGTGCTGCAGCCGGCGAGGCCCGCCACGGAAGGCACGTCGAGCCTCGCCGTGAGCGACTTCTTCGACTTCAGCATCTACGTCGACGCGCGGACGCCCGACGTCCGGCAGTGGTACGTGGACCGCTTCCTGTCGCTCCGCCAGACGGCGTTCACGCAGCCCGAGTCGTACTTCCGGCGCTACGCGTCACTCACGGACAGCCAGTCGATCGACAAGGCCGAGCAGATCTGGGACACGATCAACGAGCCCAACCTGATCCAGAACATCCTGCCCACCCGGTCACGAGCCACCCTGGTGCTCACCAAGGGACCGGACCACAGCGTGCAGCGCGTGCGGCTGAGGAAGCTCTGAGCTCTCGGCCGGTTCCGGGCGCGCAGCGGCCGCCGCGTCGCGACGTCGGACGATGACGTAGATCGTCCGGTCGACCAGGACCCCGAGGAGCACGCCTCCGACGACGCCCACGACCACCGCCAGCATCGGGTTCGCGGCGAGCCACGCCCCGGCACCGATCCCGATCAGGGCCGAGTACACGGTCCAGGTCACGGCCGCGATCGCGGTCAGCGGGACGAACCGGCGGCGCGGGTAGGCGACCGTTCCGGCCATCATGTTCACCGCGACGCGCCCGACCGGGATGTAGCGCGCCGCGATGATGAACGCACCCCCGCGGTGGTCGAGGGTGCGCGAGGCCGCGTCGAGGGTCCGCTGCGCCGTCCTCCCCTGCAGGAACCGCACGCGCCGCACGTTCACGCGGCTGCCGATCCAGTAGGCGACCTGGTCGCCGACGAACGCGCCGGCAGCCCCGGCCACGAGGACGAGCGCGAGGTTCGGGGTGCCGAGCGCGACCGACGTCGCCGCGAGCGCGATCAGGACGGTCTCGCTGGGAACCGGAGGGAAGAACCCGTCCACGACGGCGAGCGCGAACAGGAGCAGGTAGACCCACGGAGTGGCCGTGAGAGCGAGGGCGGCGTTCTCCAGCACGGCTCATCAGCTCCGGGTCGTTCGAGGTCGTCGGGGCCGCGAACGGGAGTCCGCGCCGTGCATTCAGGCTACCGACCGGCATCCGGGATGCCATCGGTGATCCCCCTGATCTTCACCGACCCGCCGCCACGTCGTCATCCCCCCCACGTCTGATGTCCCACCACTGCCGGCATCGCACCTGCGGCTCGGGTTCGCACGGTCGGTGGTGCGACCTCGGGCCGAGCGCGCGATCTCGGCGGACGGGGTGGGGTCAGCCGAGGGGGAAGTCGAGGATGCGGGCGGCGGTGCGGGGGTGGGGCTCGGAGGCCCAGACGGCGGCCATCCCGTCGGTGGCAGCCAGCGAGCGCAGCTCCGCGACGTCGATGTAGAGCCGGCCGTTCAGGTGGTCGGTCTCGTGCTGGACGATCCTCGCCTGCCAACCCGTGAGCACCTCGTCCACGGGGGCCCCGGTCTCGTCGGTCGCGGTCAGCCGCACCGACCGGTGGCGACTCGTCACGGCGCTCCACCCGTGGACGCTCAGGCACCCTTCGTAGAACGCCGCCCTCTCGACGCCGACGGCCTCGTAGCGCGGGTTCATGAGGACACGGAACGCCAGCGGCCACCGCTCCCGCGCCGTCGCGATCTCAGGATCGACGGGACCGGGGTCCTCGACCACCGCGAGCGCGAGGGAGATGCCGATCTGCGGAGCCGCGAGCCCGACGCCGGGCGCGTCCCGCATCGTGGTCCGCATGACCTCGACGAGGGAGCTGAGCTCCGCCGCCGAGAGCTGACCGTCGTACCGCTGCGCGACCGCGCGGAGCACAGGGTGACCCGCCTGCACGATCGGTGCCGGCACAGGACCGTCGAGGACCCGTCGCACCTGGTCGCGGACGTCATGCGGCTGCGGGCCGATCACGGCCGGCACCGGTCCGGTCACAGGACGAGTCGCTCACGCACCACGTCGGCGAGCGACGCGGCGACGAGCTCGGCCTGGTCCAGGTGGGCCGCCTCGACCATGACCCGCACGACGGGCTCCGTCCCGGACGGTCGCAGGAGCACACGCCCCTGGGTACCGAGCTCGGCCTGCGCCTCGTGGACCGCAGCCAGCAGAGCGAGGTCGGTGCCGGCCCGCGCCTTGTCCACCCCGCGGACGTTGACGAGCACCTGCGGGAGGCGGGTGACGAACTGCGCCAGGTCGGCCAGGGTCCGGCCAGTCGAGACGACGCGATGAGCGAGCTGGAGCGCGCTGAGCACACCGTCGCCCGTCGTCGCGTGGTCGCCGAGGATGATGTGGCCCGACTGCTCGCCACCGAGCGAGAACCCGCCGGCGCGCATCTCCTCGAGCACGTACCGGTCACCGACGCCGGTCTCCAGCACCGTGATGCCCGCAGCCGTCATCGCGAGCTTCAGACCGAGGTTGCTCATCACCGTGGCGACGAGCGTGTCGTGCGCGAGCTCACCCCGTTCGCGCAGCGCCACCGCGATGATCCCCATGATCTGGTCGCCGTCGACCAGGGTTCCGGTGTGGTCGACCGCGAGGCATCGGTCGGCATCGCCGTCGAACGCGACGCCGAGGTCCGCTCCCGACGCCACGACGACTGCCTGCAGCTGTTCCGGGTGCGTGCTTCCGCACGCGTCGTTGATGTTGCGCCCGTCCGGGGACGCGTTGATGACGACGACGTCCGCACCCGCCCGGCGCAGGGCAGCGGGACCGACCTCGCTCGCGGCACCGTTGGCGCAGTCGACCGCGATCCGCAGACCCTTCAGCGAGGGCCCGACGGTCGAGACGAGGTGCTCGATATAGGTCTCCCCTGCCGTCCCCGTGTCGAGCTGGATGTGACCGACATCCGCACCGGTCGGGCGCTCCCACGGCTCGCGCAGCCGGGCCTCGATCGCGTCCTCGACCTCGTCGTCGAGCTTGTGCCCGCCCCGCGTGAAGAACTTGATGCCGTTGTCCGGCATCGGGTTGTGCGAGGCGGAGATCATCACGCCGAGGTCGACGCCGAGGCTCCCGGTGAGGAACGCGACCGCCGGGGTCGGCAGGACGCCGACGTCGAGCACGTCGACACCGGCGCTTGCCAGGCCGGCCGCGGTCGCCGCACCGAGGAACTCACCGGACACCCGTGGGTCACGGCCGACGACCGCGCGCGGGCGGCGACCGTCGAACGCCCCGATCGTCGCGAGCACGTGTGCTGCCGCGACGGAGAGGTCCAGCGCGAGCTCAGCGGTGAGATCGCGATTCGCGACGCCGCGGACGCCATCGGTACCGAACAGTCGGGCCATCAGCGGGCTCCTTCGTCGTCTGGTGCCGGGCGTCGCCGCGACCACCGGGTGACGGCCGCCAGACCCGCGGTCGTCGAGAGAGGCCGACGGCCCCGATGGTCGTCCATCGGGGCCGTCGGATGACGACTCGTCAGCGCTTGGAGTACTGAGGTGCCTTGCGGGCCTTCTTGAGCCCGGCCTTCTTGCGCTCGACCACCCGGGCGTCACGCGTCAGGAAGCCGGCCTTCTTGAGTGCCGCACGGTTGTGCTCGGCGTCGATCGCGTTGAGCGCGCGGGCGATCCCGAGCCGCAGGGCGCCCGCCTGCCCGGTCACGCCGCCACCGGTGATGCGGGCGATCACGTCGAACCGACCCTCGACGTCGACCAGCTTCAGCGGGGAGTTGACCAGCTGCTGGTGCACCTTGTTCGGGAAGTAGTCCTCGATCGTGCGGCCGTTGATCTTCCACTGGCCGGTGCCGGGAACGAGTCGCACGCGGGCGATGGCCTCCTTGCGGCGACCCAGGGCCTGGCCGGGGGCGGTGATGCTCTGACCGCGACCCGTGGGGGCCACGGTCTCGGTGGTGTAGGTGCTGGGCGTCTCGTCGCCCTCAAGGTCGATGTCGACCGTGGTCTCGGCCACTGGTGGTGTCCTCGCGTCCTGTGTCGTGACTGCTCGCAGCAGGCCGAGGCCTACTGCGCAACCTGGGTGATCTCGAAGGGCTTCGGCTGCTGCGCCGCGTGCGGGTGCTCCGGTCCTGCGTAGACCTTGAGCTTCCCGAGCTGCGAGCGCGAGAGCGAGTTCTTGGGGAGCATGCCGCGGACGGCCTTCTCCACGGCCCGCTCAGGCCGGGTGTCGAGCAGCTCCGAGTAGGCAACCGAGCGAAGACCGCCCGGGTAGCCCGAGTGACGGTACGCGAGCTTGTTCTCGCGCTTGTTGCCGGTCAGCGCGACCTTGCCCGCGTTGATGACGATGACGAAGTCACCGTTGTCGACATGAGGAGCGTAGGTGGCCTTGTGCTTGCCGCGCAGCAACGTGGCCACGTGGGTGGCCAGACGGCCCAGGACGACATCAGTAGCGTCGATGACGTACCAGGTCCGCTCGACGTCGCCGGGCTTCGGGGTGTACGTGCGCACGGTCGTAAGCCTTCGTTTCGTGGAGCTGGGTGTGTTCACGGCGGACACCCGCATAGGGCGGGTGCGCCGATGAGTGCTGCCGTCGCATCGTCTTGGGACCCGGCGAGTGGGAGCACCGGTCCTCAGGAGGACGCACAACGACACATCACAGTAGCCGTCGCGGTGGTGACGGGTCAAAACGGCGGACGGGTCCCACTCGTCCTGCAGCGCGTCGCCGCCGCCGTCAGCCCCTCAGACGTCCCGGTGCAGCGCGCTGCCGGCGGCCACGACGACGCGTCGCGTGAGATCGTCGAGTGCGGGAGCGCGGAGCTTCCAGTGCTGCCAGTAGAGCGGCACGTCCAGGTGGCGTCCCGGGTCGAGCTCGACCAGCGTCCCCTCGGCGAGCAGGGCGTTCGCGGTGACATCGGGCACCATGCCCCAGCCCAGTCCATGGCCGACCAGGTCCACGAAGGCGGTCGACGACGGCACGTAGTGCACCGGAGGCTGTGCCGCACCGTGGCCGAGGGCCCGCAGGAACTGCTGCTGCAGCGCGTCCTTGCGGTTGAACGTCAGGAGCGGCGCGCGGTCGAGCACACCCAGCCCGTCGGCGAACCAGCGCGCCGCGTACGCCGGCGAGGCGACGGCGAGGTAGCGCATCGAACCGAGCGGGCGCACCCGGCACCCTTGGACCGCACGTGCGTCGGCAGTGACGGCCGCCATGACGGTGCCGTCCCGGAGCAGCTCGGCGGAGTGGTCCTGGTCCTCGCGGCGCAGGTCGAGGTGCACCCCCTCCGGCAACCCGCCCAGGGCGTCGGGCAGCCAGGTCGAGAGCGAGTCCGCGTTGACCGCGACCGCCATCCTGACCGCGCCGGGGCCGTCGCCCGCGTCGGGTCCCGGCGCACCCGCACGACGCACCTCGCGGAGCGACTCGTCCTCGAGCAGCCGGAGCTGGCCGGCGAGCCGGACGAGCACATTCCCGGCCTCGGTGGCCCGGCACGGTCGAGACCGACGGACGAGGACCTGACCCAGGTGCTGCTCGAGCGCCTTGACGCGCTGGCTGACCGCCGAGGGCGTCACGTGCAGGCGTCGCGCGGCGGCATCGAAGGTGCCCTCCTCGACGACCGCCGCGAGCGCCTCGAGCTGTGCCCCGTCGAATCTCATCGTGCACCAGATTAAGCCATGCTGATGGATCTGGAGAAACATGAACTGGTGTGAATCTGCGGGGTCACCTACCGTCGCGTCATGCCTGCACACGCCGCGTCGCACCGAGCCGTCGTCACCGCCGCCGTGCGCCTCTCCCCGGAGGTCCTGAGCACCGGGGCGTCCCGCTGGTGAGCATCGCGATCCAGGGTTTCCTCACCGGCCTCTCGCTGATCGTCGCGATCGGGGCGCAGAACGCCTTCGTGCTGCGGCAGGGGATCCGCCGCGAGCACGTGCTGACGGTCGTTGCGGTGTGCGCCGTCGCTGACGCCGTCCTGGTCACGGCCGGGATCGCCGGTCTCGGTGCCGCGATCTCGACGCACCCCGTCGCCATCGCGGTGGCACGCGTCGGCGGCGCCGCGTTCCTCGCGACGTTCGCGCTGCTGGCGGTTCTCCGAGCGCGACGACCCGGACGCCTCGTCCCCGCGGACGAGGCCCCGGCGACGCACCTCGGCGTCCTCGTCGCCTGCCTCGGCTTCACGTTCCTGAACCCGCACGTCTACCTCGACACGGTCGTGCTGCTGGGTAGCCTCGCGAGCCAGCACGGAGACCCGGGTCGGTGGGTCTTCGGTGCGGGAGCGGTGGCCGCGAGCCTGACGTGGTTCGTCGGCCTGGGGTTCGGTGCGCGTCGACTTCGACCGTTCTTCGCACGGCCCCGCTCGTGGCAGGTGCTCGACTACGGGGTGGCCGCCGTGATGACCACGCTGGCCGTGGCCCTCGTCGTCTGAGCCGCCACCGCACACAGCCTCCCCGTTCCGCCGAGCTGCGGGGTGGTCACCGGTCGCGGTGCACGCGGGACGCGTCCCAGACCGCCTCCGGGGTCTCGACGACCTCGCCGTCCGCCCCGAACACGAGGAACCTGTCGAACCCGCGCGCGAACCAGCGGTCGTGCGTCACCGCGAGCACCGTCCCCTCGAAGGCCGCGAGCCCGGTCTCCAGCGCCTCTGCCGAGTGCAGGTCGAGGTTGTCGGTCGGCTCGTCGAGCAGCAGCAACGTCGCGCCACCGAGCTCGAGGAGCAGGATCTGGAACCGGGCCTGCTGCCCGCCCGAGAGCGTCTCGTACGACTGCTCCGCCGCCGCGACGAGCTCGTACCGGTCGAGAGCCTTGCTCGCCTGCTCGCGGCCCAGCCCGGCCCGGTGCCCGGTGCCGCGGTGCAGGATCTCCAGGAGGGTCCGGCCGGTCATCTCGGGGTGCGCGTGGTTCTGCGCGAACCAGCCCGGACGGACGCGCGAGCCGAGCACGACGCGTCCGTCGTGCCGGACCGGTGCGACCACGACATCGTCCGCGGGCTCGTGGTCCGGTCCGGGGTCCGATCCTCCGCCGGCGAGCAGCCGGAGGAAGTGCGACTTCCCCGAGCCGTTCGACCCGAGCACCGCGACGCGCTCGCCGAACCAGACCTCGAGGTCGAACGGCTTCATGAGACCGGTGAGCTCGAGCGCGGTCGCGACGACCGCGCGCTTCGCCGTCCGGCCACCGGTCAGGCGCACGCGCACGTTCTGCTCGCGTGCCATGACCTGCGGCGGCCCCGCCTCCTCGAACTTGCGCAGGCGCGTCTGCGCGGCCTGGTAGCGCGAGGCGAGGCCGTCGTTGAACGCGGACTTGTTCTTCAAGGTGAAGACGAGCTCCTTGAGCTTGGAGTGCTCCTCCTCCCACCGCCGCGTCAGCTCCTCGAGGCGTGAGCGTCGATCGTCCCGCGCGGCTCCGAACGTCGCGAAGCCGCCACCGTGGACCCAGACGGTGCTCCCCGACGCCGTCGGCTCGAGGCTTGCCACCCGGGTCGCCGTGCGCGACAGCAGCTCGCGATCATGGCTCACGTACAGCACCGTCTTCGTCGACGCGGCGAGCTGGGACTCCAACCAGCGCTTGGTCGGGACGTCGAGGTAGTTGTCCGGCTCGTCGAGGAGCAGCACCTCCTCGGGGCCCCGCAGCAGGGCCTCCAGGACGAGCCTCTTCTGCTCACCGCCCGACAGCGTCCGCACGCCACGCCACTGCGCCTTCTCGAACGGGATCGAGAGCACGGCGTCGGTGACCTGGTCCCAGCCCGCTTCGGCCTCGTAGCCGCCCACGTCTGCCCAGTCCACGAGCGCCGTCGCGTAGCGCATCTGCGACGGCTCGTCGTCGACCGTCATGATCGCGTCCTCGGCCGCCACCAGCTCGGCAGCGGCGTCGCGGACCGCAGCCGGCGCGAGCGAGGCGAGCAGGTCGCGGATCGACCTGTCGTCGTCGATCCGTCCGACGAACTGCCGCATGATCCCGAGTCCTCCGCTGCGCGCGACGCTCCCCGCATGCGGCTTCTCGTCTCCGGCGACGATCCTCAGCAGGGTCGTCTTCCCCGCACCGTTGGGTCCGACCAGCGCCACCTTCGCGCCGTCGGCGACGCGCAGGTCGACCTCGTCGAGCAGGGGGCGCCCGTCAGGAAGGAAGTAGCTGACGGCGCTGATGTCGACATGGCCCACGCGATCAGTGTCGCGGCTGCCGGTGCGGGAGACGAATCGTCCTCAGAGGACCGGTCGCTCCCCGGACGCGAACGACCTCGACCGCTGGCGGGACGCCGCCCGTGGTGAGACGTTGGAGCCATGAACGACGACGCGCCTTCGACACGGGACGACCCGGCCCTCGGGTCCGACGGCGAGTCCGACCAGCTCTCGCTGGAGGACACCCTGGAGGACCGGGGTGTCGACGACCTCCTCGACGAGGGGTACTCGCCCCCCGAACGACCACGCTCGAACCACTACGGCGAGACCGCCTGGGAGGAGCGCCATCGCGAGCCTCTCGACCAGCGGCTCGCCGAGGAGGAGCCGGAGATCTGGGCGCCGGTCCGGCGACCGCGTCGCGACAAGCTCCGCTCCGGCCGCCTCACGGCCGACGAGACCGCGATCGACGGCGAGCCCGGCGACGACAGGATCGCGCACGACGTGGGCATCGACGGCGGCGCTGCGAGCGCCGAGGAGGCGGCTGTCCACCTCATCGACGAGCCCTGAGTCGTGGCCGGACCGCTCGTGGCGGTCGGATCCGAAGACGCGCGGATCGGTGTCGACCTCGTCAGACCTCGTCGTGGGACCTGAGCGCGCGGGTCTGCTCCGCGCGCGAGGCGAGCTGGTCGTCCGGCGGGTACGTGACCTCCTCGAGCGTCAGACCGTGAGCAGCCACGACCGCCCCGGCAGGGTCGCGCGACCGCCCGACCAGCAGGTCCGTCAGCCAGCCGACCGACCGCCTCCCCTCCCCCACCGCGAGACTCGCCCCGACGAGGGCGCGCACCATGCTGTGGCAGAACGCATCGGCCTGGACGCGCGCGACCACCAGCGCGGTGTCCGGGCCGCCGGACGGCCGCTCCCAGTCGAAGACCTCGAGCGTCCGGATCGTCGTCGCCCCCTCGCGCGGCTTGCAGAACGCCGCGAAGTCGTGACGCCCGAGCAGCGCCCGCGTGCCTTCCTGCATCGCTCCGACGTCCAACGGCCGTCGGTGCCAGAGCACGTGGGACCGACGCAGCGGGTCTCTGGTCCGCGGGTCGTCGGAGACGCGATACACGTACCGCCGCCGCATCGCCGAGAAGCGCGCGTCGAACCCCGCGGGAGCAGGCGTTGCGCGATGCACGACGAGGTCCGGCGGCAGCAGACCGGCGAGCCGAGAGATCAGCGCCTCCTGCGGGCCACGGTCGGAC
>DATKTF010000089.1:0-11999 GCA_035531255.1 Cellulomonadaceae bacterium | reverse complement strand
TGATTTGGCTCCGCTGTCCAGGTGCCGTAGTCTGATCGTTGCCCAAGACCGCAGGTCGTCGGCTCCCGAGACTCATCGCCTTCCGAGGCGTGGCGTCCCGGAGGCCCCCCGAAGTCCCGCATCAGCGGAGGCCAGCGCAGGTGAGAGTCTCAGCCCCGTCGGACGTGCTCCGACCGGTTCGAGCCCCGCGCCTGCGCGGGGCTCTTCTCATGTCCGGACCAGGTAGGCGAGCTGCGGCACCACCACCGGAAGGATTGCCATGGCGAGGCCGGACAAGGCAGCCGCAGTCGCAGAGCTCACGGACCAGTTCCGCGAGTCGAACGCGGCCGTGCTGACCGAGTACCGCGGGCTCACCGTCGCCCAGCTCAAGCAGCTGCGGCGCGCGCTCAGCGGCAACGCAACCTACGCCGTGGTGAAGAACACGCTGACCGCCATCGCGGCCAAGGAGGCGGGCGTCGAGGGAATCGACGCGCACCTCGCCGGCCCGTCGGCCATTGCCTTCGTGACCGGTGACCCGGTCGAGGCAGCCAAGGGTCTGCGTGACTTCGCCAAGGCGCATCCCGCGCTCGTGATCAAGGGTGGTGTCCTCGACGGGCGCGCCCTCGACGCCGCGGAGATCAACAAGCTCGCGGACCTCGAGTCCCGTGAGGTCCTGCTGGCCAAGGCGGCCGGCGTGTTCAAGGCGTCGCTCTACCAGGCGGCGTACCTCTTCACCGCGCCCGCGGCCCAGGCCGTGCGCACCATCGACGCGCTTCGCGAGAAGAAGCAGTCGATCGAAGACGCAGCCTGAGCCTCCTGGCCAAGCCGCACCCCCCACTTCTGCCGTCAGCAGGCCGGTAGGAACGACACGGAAGGAACGCCATCATGGCGAAGCTCAGCACCGACGAGCTGATCAATGCTTTCAAGGAGCTCACCCTCATCGAGCTCTCCGACTTCGTGAAGCAGTTCGAGGAGACCTTCGAGGTCACCGCCGCTGCTCCGGTCGCTGTCGCGGCCGCCCCGGCCGCCGGTGGCGCCGAGGTCGTCGTCGAGGAGGAGAAGGACGAGTTCGACGTCATCCTCGAGGCGGCCGGCGAGAAGAAGATCCAGGTCATCAAGGAGGTGCGTGCCCTCACGAGCCTCGGCCTGAAGGAGGCCAAGGACCTCGTCGACGGCGCCCCGAAGCCGGTTCTCGAGGCCGTCAACAAGGAGGCCGCCGAGAAGGCCAAGGCCGCCCTCGAGGGCGCAGGCGCCACCGTCACCCTCAAGTGACCTGCGCGCGCGGCGGGTACGTCCGCCGCGCGTAGCCGAGCGAGAACAGGCCGGCACCCCGCGTGGGGTGCCGGCCTGTGTCGTCCCAGCGGCGTACGGTGCAAGGTTGCGATGCCAGGTGGACATGCACCCCGCGGCCGGTTATGCTAGCGCTTTGCGCTGGCCTTTGCCCGCGACCCCGAATAACCCGAGCCCGGATCGACGTCGTCGTGCGCGACGCCAGCGGGCTTGCGGCCGGGGGGTCGCGCCTCGTCCTGGCCGCGCAGAGTGCACTCGATCCGCAGGGAAGGACCCCTCTTGGCTGCCTCGCGCACCCCTTCTGCACCGTCCGCCGACGCTATCGCGAATCGCACCGCGTCCCGTCGCATCTCGTTCGCCAAGATCCACGAGCCGTTGGAGGTTCCTGACCTGCTCGGTCTCCAGACCGAGAACTTCGACTGGCTCCTCGGCAACGAGAAGTGGCAGGCCCGGGTGGCCGCTGCTCTCGAGAACGGACGTCAGGACGTCCCCGAGACCGCCGGGCTCGAGGAGATCTTCGAGGAGATCTCCCCGATCGAGGACTTCGCCCAGACGATGTCCCTGTCGTTCCGCGAGCACCGCTTCGAACCGCCGAAGTACACGGCCGACGAGTGCAAGGAGAAGGACTTCACCTTCGCCGCGCCGCTCTTCGTCACGGCGGAGTTCGTGAACTACACGACCGGCGAGATCAAGAGCCAGACGGTCTTCATGGG
This sequence comes from Cellulomonadaceae bacterium, assembly GCA_035531255.1. Classification (GTDB taxonomy): domain Bacteria; phylum Actinomycetota; class Actinomycetes; order Actinomycetales; family Cellulomonadaceae; genus JAJDFX01. Next base: position 10,017 of record DATKTF010000089.1, on the reverse strand, counting down.
CGACTTCCCGCTCATGACCGACCGCGGCACGTTCATCATCAACGGCACGGAGCGCGTCGTCGTCTCGCAGCTCGTGCGGTCGCCGGGCGTGTACTTCGAGCGCACGGCCGACAAGACCTCCGACAAGGACATCTTCACCTCGAAGATCATCCCGTCCCGGGGCGCCTGGCTCGAGTTCGAGATCGACAAGCGCGACCACGTCGGCGTGCGCGTCGACCGGAAGCGCAAGCAGAACGCCACGGTGCTGCTCAAGGCGCTCGGCATGACGGAGTCCGAGATCCGCGAGGAGTTCGCGCAGTTCCCGGCCGTCATCGACACCCTCGAGAAGGACCACGTCAACACGCAGGACGAGGCACTGCTCGACCTGTACCGCAAGATCCGCCCGGGTGAGCCGCCCACGGTCGAGGCCGGTCGCGCGCTGATCGACAACTTCTACTTCAACAGCAAGCGGTACGACCTCGCGAAGGTCGGTCGCTACAAGGTGAACAAGAAGCTCGGCATCGACTTCCCGCTGAGCGCGTCCGTCCTCGCCAAGGAGGACATCGTCGCGACGATCAAGTACCTCGCGGCGCTGCACGCCGAGGTCGCCACGATCGGTGGTCTGCGGGCCGGAGAACCGATCGACGTCCGCGTCGAGACCGACGACATCGACCACTTCGGCAACCGTCGCATCCGCGCCGTCGGCGAGCTGATCCAGAACCAGGTGCGCACCGGCCTGTCCCGCATGGAGCGCGTCGTCCGCGAGCGGATGACGACCCAGGACGTCGAGGCGATCACGCCGCAGACCTTGATCAACATCCGCCCGGTCGTGGCGTCGATCAAGGAGTTCTTCGGCACGTCGCAGCTGTCGCAGTTCATGGACCAGAACAACCCGCTCGCGGGGCTGACGCACAAGCGCCGCCTGTCCGCGCTCGGCCCGGGTGGTCTGTCCCGCGACCGCGCCGGCATGGAGGTCCGTGACGTCCACCCGTCGCACTACGGACGCATGTGCCCGATCGAGACGCCGGAAGGCCCGAACATCGGTCTGATCGGCTCGCTCGCGACGTACGGGCGCATCAACCCGTTCGGCTTCGTCGAGACCCCCTACCGCAAGGTCGTCGAGGGCAAGGTCACGGACGACGTGCAGTTCCTGACCGCCGACGACGAGGACCGGTACGTCATCGCCCAGGCGAACGCGCCGCTGAACCCGAACATGACGTTCGCCGAGGACCGCGTGCTCGTGCGCACCAAGGGCGGCGAGATCGACTACGTCACCGGCACCGCCGTGGACTACATGGATGTCTCCCCGCGCCAGATGGTGTCGGTGGCCACGGCGCTCATCCCGTTCCTCGAGCACGACGACGCGAACCGCGCCCTCATGGGAGCGAACATGCAGCGCCAGGCCGTGCCGCTGGTCCGCTCCGAGGCACCGCTCGTCGGCACCGGCATGGAGCGGCGTGCCGCCGTCGACGCGGGTGACGTGATCGTCGCGTCGAAGCCGGGTGTGGTGACCGAGGTCTCCGCCGACCTGATCGTCGTCGCGAACGACGACGGCACGACGACGAGCTACCGTGCGGCGAAGTTCCGCCGCTCGAACCAGGGCACCTCCTACAACCAGCGTGTGCTGGTCGACCACGGCGCACGCGTCGAGGTCGGCTCGGTCCTCGCGGACGGTCCGGCGACGGACGAGGGCGAGCTTGCGCTCGGCCGCAACCTGCTCGTCGCGTTCATGTCGTGGGAGGGCCACAACTACGAGGACGCGATCATCCTGTCGCAGCGCCTCGTGCAGGACGACATCCTCTCCTCGATCCACATCGAGGAGCACGAGGTCGACGCGCGCGACACGAAGCTCGGCCCCGAGGAGATCACCCGGGACATCCCGAACGTCTCCGAGGAGGTCCTGGCCGACCTCGACGAGCGCGGCATCATCCGCATCGGCGCCGAGGTGTCCGCGGGCGACGTCCTCGTCGGCAAGGTGACGCCCAAGGGCGAGACCGAGCTCACGCCGGAGGAGCGCCTGCTCCGGGCGATCTTCGGCGAGAAGGCCCGCGAGGTGCGTGACACGTCCCTCAAGGTCCCGCACGGCGAGTCCGGCACGGTCATCGAGGTCCGGACGTTCAACCGCGAGGACGGCGACGAGCTGCCCGCCGGAGTGAACGAGCTGGTCCGGGTGTACATCGCCCAGCGACGCAAGATCACCGACGGTGACAAGCTCGCCGGACGCCACGGCAACAAGGGCGTCATCTCGAAGATCCTGCCGATCGAGGACATGCCGTTCCTCCCCGACGGAACCGCGGTCGACGTCGTCCTGAACCCGCTCGGCGTCCCCGGACGCATGAACGTCGGTCAGGTGCTCGAGACCCACCTCGGGTGGATCGCGAAGCAGGGCTGGGACATCTCGCTCGCCGAGGGTGACGTCTCGTGGCGCGACGACATCCCCGACGTCGCGGCGAAGTCCCCGGCAGGCAACCCGGTCGCGACCCCGGTCTTCGACGGCGTCCACGAGGACGCCCTCACCGGGCTGCTCTCGGCGACCCTGCCGAACCGTGACGGCGAGCGCATGGTCGACGGGACCGGCAAGGCGCGGCTGTTCGACGGCCGCTCCGGCGAGCCGTTCCCGGACCCGGTGGCCGTCGGCTACATGTACATCCTCAAGCTGCACCACCTGGTCGACGACAAGATCCACGCCCGCTCGACCGGTCCGTACTCGATGATCACCCAGCAGCCCCTCGGTGGTAAGGCGCAGTTCGGCGGTCAGCGGTTCGGCGAGATGGAGGTCTGGGCCCTCGAGGCGTACGGCGCCGCCTACACGCTCCAGGAGCTCCTCACCATCAAGTCCGACGACGTCCCCGGACGCGTCAAGGTCTACGAAGCGATCGTCAAGGGCGAGAACATCCCCGACTCGGGCATCCCGGAGTCGTTCAAGGTGCTCCTCAAGGAGATGCAGTCGCTCTGCCTGAACGTCGAGGTGCTGTCCTCGGACGGCACCACGATCGACATGAAGGAGAGCGACGACGAGGTCTACCGCGCAGCGGAGGAGCTCGGCATCGACCTGTCCCGCCGGCCGAACGCCAGCAGCGTCGAAGAGATCTGACCTCGGCCCCGGCGCCGTCCTCGGACGGCGCCGGGTTCCGACACCACAGTTGCACCTCCATCACCGCTGGGTCGCGATCGATCCGGCAAGCGAAGGAAGTAGGACCCCTTGCTCGACGTCAACGTCTTCGATGAGCTGCGTATCGGCCTGGCCACTGCTGAAGACATCCGTACCTGGTCACATGGCGAGGTCAAGAAGCCCGAGACCATCAACTACCGCACCCTGAAGCCGGAGAAGGACGGCCTCTTCTGCGAGAAGATCTTCGGCCCCACCCGGGACTGGGAGTGCTACTGCGGCAAGTACAAGCGCGTGCGCTTCAAGGGGATCATCTGCGAGCGCTGCGGCGTCGAGGTCACCCGTTCCAAGGTGCGGCGCGAGCGGATGGGCCACATCGAGCTCGCCGCTCCCGTCACGCACATCTGGTTCTTCAAGGGCGTCCCGTCGCGCCTCGGCTACCTGCTCGACCTCGCGCCGAAGGACCTCGAGAAGGTCATCTACTTCGCTGCCTACATGATCACCGCGGTGGACACCGAGGGTCGTCAGGAGGACCTCCCGAACCTCCAGAACGAGATCGACCTGGAGAAGAAGGAGATCTCGGACCGTCGCGACAACGAGATCGAGCAGCGGGCCCAGAAGCTCGAGGCCGACCTCGCGCAGCTCGAGTCCGAGGGTGCCAAGGCCGACGCGCGCCGGAAGGTGCGCGACTCGGCCGAGCGCGAGATGGCGCAGATCCGCAAGCGCGCCGACGCCGACCTCGACCGGCTCGACCTGGTGTGGGACCGGTTCAAGAACCTCAAGGTCTCCGACCTCGAGGGCGACGAGCTGCTCTACCGTCAGCTGCAGGACCGCTACGGGAACTACTTCGAGGGCTCGATGGGCGCCGCGGCGATCCAGAAGCGCCTCGAGGCGTTCGACCTCGTCGCCGAGGCGGAGTCGCTGCGCGACACGATCAAGAACGGCAAGGGTCAGCGCAAGACGCGCGCGCTCAAGCGTCTCAAGGTCGTCAACGCGTTCCTGACGACGACCAACTCGCCCACCGGCATGGTGCTCGACGCGGTCCCGGTCATCCCGCCGGACCTGCGTCCGATGGTCCAGCTCGACGGTGGGCGCTTCGCGACGTCCGACCTCAACGACCTGTACCGCCGCGTGATCAACCGGAACAACCGGCTCAAGCGACTGCTCGACCTCGGGGCCCCGGAGATCATCGTCAACAACGAGAAGCGGATGCTCCAGGAGGCCGTCGACGCACTGTTCGACAACGGCCGCCGTGGACGTCCGGTGACAGGTCCGGGCAACCGCCCGCTCAAGTCGATCTCGGACATGCTCAAGGGCAAGCAGGGGCGGTTCCGCCAGAACCTCCTCGGCAAGCGCGTCGACTACTCGGGCCGGTCGGTCATCGTCGTCGGTCCGCAGCTCAAGCTGCACCAGTGCGGCCTGCCGAAGCAGATGGCGCTCGAGCTCTTCAAGCCGTTCGTCATGAAGCGGCTCGTCGACCTCAACCACGCCCAGAACATCAAGAGCGCCAAGCGCATGGTCGAGCGCGCGCGCCCGGTCGTGTGGGACGTGCTCGAAGAGGTCATCACCGAGCACCCCGTGCTGCTGAACCGTGCGCCCACGCTGCACCGTCTCGGCATCCAGGCGTTCGAGCCCCAGCTGGTCGAGGGCAAGGCGATCCACCTGCACCCGCTCGTCTGCGCGGCGTTCAACGCCGACTTCGACGGTGACCAGATGGCCGTCCACCTGCCGCTCTCGGCCGAGGCGCAGGCCGAGGCACGCATCCTGATGCTGTCGAGCAACAACATCCTCAAGCCGTCGGACGGTCGTCCGGTGACCATGCCCTCGCAGGACATGATCATCGGCCTGTACCACCTGACGTCGGACAAGCCGGACGCCGTGGGCGTCGGCCGTCGCTTCAGCTCGATCTCCGAGGCGATCATGGCCTTCGACGCGGGTTCGCTGGACCTGAACGCCGAGGTCTTCATCCGGCTGGACGACCTCGTCCCGCCGCGTGAGGGCTTCGACGCTCCCGAGGGATGGGCCGACGGTGACACGATCACCTTCGCGACCACGCTCGGGCGGGCCCTGTTCAACGAGCTGCTGCCGGTCGACTACCCGTTCGTCAACGGTGTCGTCGACAAGAAGAGGCTGTCCTCGATCGTCAACGAGCTCGCGGAGAAGTACCCGAAGGTCGAGGTCGCCGCGAGCCTGGATGCGCTCAAGGAGGCAGGCTTCCGGTGGGCGACGCGCTCGGGCGTGACGATCTCGATCTCCGACGTCGCGACCCCGTCGGCGAAGGCGGCGATCCTCGAGGAGCACGAGGCACGGGCGGCGAAGGTGCAGGGCCAGTACGAGAAGGGCCTGATCACCGACGACGAGCGTCGCCAGGAGCTCATCGAGATCTGGACCCAGGCGACCGACAAGGTCGCGGACGCCATGCGTGCGAACTTCCCGAAGCAGAACACCGTCTACAAGATGGTCGGCTCGGGTGCGCGTGGTAACTGGATGCAGGTGCGTCAGATCGCCGGTATGCGTGGGCTCGTCGCGAACCCGAAGGGCGAGATCATCCCGCGCCCGATCAAGTCCAACTACCGCGAGGGCCTGTCGGTCCTGGAGTACTTCATCGCGACGCACGGCGCCCGCAAGGGTCTGGCGGACACCGCTCTGCGGACCGCGGACTCGGGGTACCTCACGCGTCGTCTGGTGGACGTGTCCCAGGACGTCATCGTCCGCGAGGAGGACTGCGGCACCGAGCGCGGGCTGACCCTGCCGGTGGGCGTGGTCGGTACGGACGGCGTCGTGCGTCGTCACGACAAGGTCGAGACGAGCATCTACGCCCGGACCCTCGCCGGGGCAGTAGAGGTCGACGGCGTGGTGCTGGGCGAGCCCGGCGACGACGTCGGCGACGTGCTCATCGACGCGCTGCTCGCAGCGGGCGTGACGGAGCTCAAGGTGCGTTCGGTGCTCACGTGCGAGTCACGTGTCGGGACGTGCGCCAAGTGCTACGGCCGCTCGCTGGCCACCGGCAAGCTCGTGGACATCGGCGAGGCCGTCGGCATCATCTCGGCGCAGTCGATCGGCGAGCCCGGTACGCAGCTGACGATGCGCACCTTCCACACCGGCGGTGTGGCGTCGGCCGACGACATCACGCAGGGTCTGCCGCGCATCCAGGAGCTCTTCGAGGCGCGGACCCCGAAGGGCGAGGGCCCGATCGCGGAGTACTCCGGACGCATCGCCATCGACGAGTCCGAGCGGACGCGTCGGATCGTCCTCACGCCCGACGACGGCTCCGAGGAGATCGCCTACCCGATCACGAAGCGGTCCCGTCTGCTCGTGTCGGACGGCGAGCACGTCGAGGTCGGTACCCAGCTCGTGCTCGGTGCGGTCGACCCGAAGAAGGTGCTGCGGATCCTCGGTCCCCGGGCCACGCAGAAGCACCTGGTGGACGAGGTGCAGGAGGTCTACCGCTCCCAGGGCGTGGACATCCACGACAAGCACATCGAGGTCATCGTTCGCCAGATGCTGCGCCGGATCACGGTGCTGGACTCGGGCGAGACGGACCTGCTCCCGGGCGAGCTCGCCGAGCGGGGCCGCTTCGAGGACGCGAACCGTCGCGCCGTGGCCGAGGGGCTGCAGCCGGCGTCGGGTCGTCCGGAGCTGATGGGGATCACCAAGGCGTCGCTGGCGACGGACTCGTGGCTGTCGGCCGCGTCGTTCCAGGAGACGACCCGGGTGCTCACCGAGGCCGCGATGTCGGGTCGGAGCGACCCGCTGCTCGGGCTCAAGGAGAACGTCATCCTCGGCAAGCTCATCCCAGCGGGTACCGGTCTTCCCCGGTACCGGGACGCCGTGGTCGAGCCCACCGAGGAGGCGAAGGCCGAGCTGTACCCGAGCTTCGGGTACGACGAGATCGACTTCCCGGGTCTCGGGATGGGTTCAGGTGAAGCCATCCCGCTCGAGGACATCGACTTCGGGCCGGACTTCCGCTGACCGTCGCTGACCGTCGCTGACACGGCCTGTGCGGTCGGGGTGCGAGAACGCTACGCACCCCGACCGCACGGGACCGCGACGGCCGTCGGCCCGCACCTGTCGCTTTGACGCTGCAGGAGCGGGACGGTAACGTTGGCCACCGTGCCCGCGCCGTCGGGCCCTCGTGCGTGCATCGCGACGCTGCCTCGTTCGACCAGCAGCGCTAGGTGCCGGGTGGACCGCTCGCCCACCACGTGCGGACATGCCGTCGATGAACTGGAGACGGGTGCCGCGCGGGGTGACGCGGGCGACACGCCCGGGTGCGGGGGTCGGAGCGGGACTCAAGACCATCGGGCCGGCCGTAAGGCTTGTCCATCGAGAGCGGGCAGACAAGGCCCGGTCGACCAGAGAACTTCGAACAGACACGGAGACGTAGTGCCTACGATCCAGCAGCTGGTCCGCAAGGGCCGGCAGGCGAAGACCAACAAGTCGAAGACGCCCGCCCTCAAGGGCAGTCCGCAGCGGCGCGGTGTGTGCACCCGCGTCTACACGACCACCCCGAAGAAGCCGAACTCGGCTCTCCGCAAGGTCGCGCGCGTCAAGCTCTCGAGCCAGATCGAGGTGACGGCCTACATCCCCGGTGTCGGTCACAACCTGCAGGAGCACTCGATCGTGCTCGTGCGCGGTGGTCGCGTGAAGGACCTCCCGGGCGTGCGGTACAAGATCGTCCGCGGCGCCCTCGACACCCAGGGCGTCAAGAACCGCAAGCAGGCACGCAGCCGCTACGGAGCCAAGAAGGAGAAGCGCTGATGCCTCGCAAGGGTCCGGCCCCGAAGCGGCCGCTGATCGTCGACCCGGTCTACGGGTCCCCGGTCGTCACGCAGCTGATCAACAAGGTCCTGCTCGACGGCAAGAAGTCCGTCGCCGAGGCCATCGTCTACGGCGCTCTCGAGGGCGTCCGCGAGAAGACCTCCGGCGACCCGGTCGTCGTGCTCAAGCGCGCGCTGGAGAACGTCCGACCCGCCCTCGAGGTGCGGTCGCGTCGTGTCGGCGGCGCCACCTACCAGGTCCCGGTCGAGGTCCGCCCCGTGCGGTCGACGACGTTGGCCCTGCGCTGGCTCACCGACTACGCGCGTGCCCGTCGCGAGAAGACGATGACCGAGCGCCTCATGAACGAGATCCTCGACGCGAGCAACGGTCTGGGCGCCGCGGTCAAGCGCCGCGAGGACATGCACAAGATGGCCGAGTCCAACAAGGCCTTCGCGCACTACCGCTGGTAATCCCGGCAGCCGGTCGGGGAGCCGGGACAGGTTCCCCGACCGACAACCACAGCCAACCGACAAGGGGCAAGACACGTGGCACTTGACGTGCTGACGGACCTCAACAAGGTCCGCAACATCGGCATCATGGCGCACATCGATGCCGGCAAGACGACGACCACCGAGCGGATCCTGTTCTACACCGGGGTCAACTACAAGATCGGTGAGACGCACGACGGTGCGTCGACGATGGACTGGATGGAGCAGGAGCAGGAGCGCGGCATCACGATCACGTCCGCCGCGACGACCTGCTACTGGAAGAACAACCAGATCAACATCATCGACACCCCGGGTCACGTGGACTTCACGGTCGAGGTCGAGCGCTCCCTGCGGGTGCTCGACGGAGCCGTCGCGGTCTTCGACGGCAAGGAGGGCGTCGAGCCCCAGTCGGAGACCGTCTGGCGGCAGGCGGACAAGTACAACGTCCCCCGCATCTGCTTCGTGAACAAGATGGACAAGCTGGGCGCCGACTTCTACTTCACGGTGAAGACGATCGTCGACCGCCTGAAGGCGAAGCCGCTCCCGATCCAGCTCCCGATCGGCGCCGAGAACGACTTCATCGGCGTCGTGGACCTGGTCGAGCAGAAGGCCCTCGTGTGGCGTGGTGAGACCCAGCTGGGTGAGCACTACGAGATCGAGGACATCCCGGCGGACATGGTCGAGCAGGCGGCGGAGTACCGCGCTGCGATCATCGAGGCCGTCGCCGAGACCGACGAGGCGCTGCTCGAGAAGTACCTCGGCGGCGAGGAGCTGACGATCGCGGAGATCAAGAAGGGCATCCGCGCGCTGGTGCTCTCGGGCGACGCGTACCCGATCCTCTGCGGCTCCGCGTTCAAGAACAAGGGCGTGCAGCCGATGCTGGACGCGGTGGTCGACTACCTCCCGTCGCCCCTCGACGTGCCGGCGATCATGGGCCTCGACCCGAAGGACGAGACCCACACGATCGAGCGTCACCCCGACTCGAGCGAGCCGTTCTCGGCGCTCGCGTTCAAGGTCGCGACGCACCCGTTCTTCGGCAAGCTCACCTATGTGCGCGTGTACTCGGGCTACGTCGCCTCCGGCGCACAGGTGCTGAACTCGACGAAGGGCAAGAAGGAGCGCATCGGGAAGCTGTTCCAGATGCACTCCAACAAGGAGAACCCCGTCGACGACGCGACCGCCGGTCACATCTACGCCTTCATCGGGCTCAAGGACGTGACCACGGGCGACACCCTCTGCGACATCCAGAACCCGGTGATCCTCGAGTCGATGACGTTCCCTGAGCCGGTCATCACGGTCGCGATCGAGCCGAAGACCAAGGGTGACCAGGAGAAGCTGTCCCTGGCCATCCAGAAGCTCGCCGAGGAGGACCCGACGTTCCGGGTCAGCCTCAACGAGGACACCGGCCAGACCGAGATCGCCGGCATGGGTGAGCTGCACCTGGACATCCTCGTCGAGCGCATGCGGCGCGAGTTCAAGGTCGACGCGAACGTCGGCAAGCCGCAGGTGGCGTACCGCGAGACGATCCGTCGCGCGGTGGAGAAGATCGACTACACGCACAAGAAGCAGACCGGTGGATCGGGGCAGTACGCCAAGGTCCAGATGAGCTTCGAGCCGCTCGACCCCTCCGAGGGCGAGATCTACGAGTTCGTCAACAAGGTCAGCGGTGGGCGCATCCCG
>DATKTF010000088.1:0-8820 GCA_035531255.1 Cellulomonadaceae bacterium | reverse complement strand
CCGCGGTCGTCCCGGAGGGCGCGCACGTGCTCCCAGAGATTCGCCCGCGCCTGAGGGTCGAGCCCGGTGGTCGGTTCGTCGAGGAAGACGAGGCGGGGGACGTGCACGAGGCCCATCGCGATGTCGAGCCGCCTTCGCTGCCCGCCGGACAGCGACGAGCACGTGCGGTCCCAGAGCCCGTCGAGGTCCAGCTGCTCGAACAGCTCCTTGCCGCGCGCGGTCGCGACGGCCCTGTCCTCTCCGTAGAGCAGGGCGTGGTCGACGACCTCCTCGCCTGCGCGGGCGTTCCCGGACGTCGAGCCGGACTGGGCGACGTAGCCGATCCGGCGACGCACGCCGGCCGGGTCGCGCCGAAGGTCGAGGCCCGCGACCGTCGCTTCGCCCCGGGTCGGCTCCAGGAGCGTCGTGAGCATCCGGAGCGTCGTGGTCTTGCCGGCACCGTTCGGGCCGAGGAATCCGACGATCTCCTCGCGCCGGACGTCCAGGTCGACACCGCGAACCGCGTCGACGTCGCCTCGTCTGGTTCGGAAGGTGCGGGCCAGGCCGCGTGCGTGGATCATCCGGGGCTCCTCTCGTGAGGGCCCCAGTATTCATCGCCGACTATTACTCGTCAAGATTGATTATTACGCGTCTCGCTTGCCGCTGGACCTGCTGGACCCGCTCGACCTGCTGGACCCGCTCGACCTGCTGGACCCGCCGCGCCGACGCGGACGGCACCGCCGGCTCCGGCCGCGATCGCCTCGGCGACCTGCTCCTCCGACGGGACCCAGTCCGGTTCCTCGCCGAGGAACGCGTACGCACCGGCGCGGATCCGGGCGAGGTACTCCTCGCACCACACCAGCTCGCCGCCGGCGCGTGCAGCGATCAACCGCAACGTCTCCGACGACGAGGGCGGAGAGTCCTCCCGTGCGAGGTACGCGGCAAGCGCAGCGGGCGCACGCTCGACCTCGTCGCGCAGGTCGCGAGCGCGCTGGCCGACGAGCACGAGGACCTCGTCCCGCGAGAGGGACGGGGCGAAGTTCACCGCGACGAGAAAGGCGATCGGGTCGTCGGGATCGGACAGCGAGTCGCGGAGCAGCACCCTGTACATCGCCTCGCCCTCATCGGTGAGCCGGTACGACGTGCGAGGCGGCCGTGCTCCCTCGACGTCTGTGCGGACCTCGTCGAGAAGGCCCTGATCGGCCAGCGAGCGGAGCGCGTGGTAGATCGACCCGGGGTGGACGGACGCCCAGTCGTCGACCTGCCACGACAGCAGCTCGCGTCGGATGAAGTAGCCATGGACGGGCTGGAAGAGGCGCACGCAGCCGAGGATGAGCAACCGGGTCGAGGAGCCTGCGCGGTGACCGGGGGCCATGACGCGAGTCTGTCACGGCGGGCCGGGGCGGCGTGGTCGGCGTGGTGTGCGCGTCGGTGCACCGGACGGGCACACTGACGGGGTGAGTCAACGCACCGTCATCCTGCTCGGGTCCACGGGGTCGATCGGGACCCAGGCCGTCGACGTGGTCACCCGTCACCCGGAGAGGTTCCGGGTGGTGGGCCTCAGCGCCGCAGGAGGAGACGTCGACGCGCTCGCGAGGCAGGCCGTGTCGCTCGGGGTCGAGACGGTGGCGGTCGCCGACCCCGCGGTCGAGGCACGGCTGCGCGCGCGCCTCGTCGAGCTCGGGGGCGCCGGCGTCGAGGTCCTGTCCGGTCCGGCAGCAGCCACCGAGCTGGCCGGACGCAGCGTGGACGTCGTGCTCAACGGCATCACGGGCTCGGTCGGGCTCGGCCCGACCCTCGCGGCGCTCCGCGCAGGGTCGACCCTCGCGCTGGCGAACAAGGAGTCGCTCGTCGTCGGCGGCAGCCTCGTGCACGCCGCCATGACGCGCGACGACCAGATCGTCCCGGTCGACTCGGAGCACTCGGCGATCGCGCAGGCGCTGCGGTCGGGCCGTCACGAGTCGCGTCGGGGCGTGACGGGCACGACCGAGGTCAGACGGCTGATCCTCACGGCCTCGGGTGGCCCGTTCCGAGGCCGGACGAGGGATGAGCTCAAGCCGGCCACCCCGCAGGAGGCGCTGGCGCACCCGACCTGGTCGATGGGTCCTGTCGTCACGATCAACTCGGCCACACTCATGAACAAGGGGCTCGAGCTGATCGAGGCGCACCTGCTCTTCGGCGTCCCGGCGCAGGACATCCAGGTCGTCGTCCACCCGCAGTCGGTGGTGCACTCGATGGTGGAGTTCGTGGACGGCTCGACGATCGCGCAGGCGTCTCCGCCGGACATGCGGCTGCCCATCGCCCTCGGTCTGTCGTGGCCCGACCGGCTTGACCCCGTCGCCGCGCCGTGCGACTGGTCGACGGCGACGAGCTGGACGTTCGAGCCGCTCGACGAGGTCGCGTTTCCCGCGGTCGGCCTCGCGCGTGCGGCGCTGGCCGCCTCGGCGACGCACCCGGCCGTGTACAACGCCGCGAACGAGGAGTGCGTGGCCGCGTTTCTCGCGGGACGGATCGGGTTCCTCGACATCGTCGACACCGTGGCACGGGTGCTCGAGAGTCACGACGGGACGGGTGCGGACCTCGACGAGGTGCTCGCTGCGGAGGCCTGGGCGCGGACGGCCGCGCACGAGGTGCTCGCGCGCAGGTGAGCCGGCTCGCGCTTCCGGCGGTGCGGCGGCTCGCGCTACCCGCCGGTGAGGCGATCGAGCCCCCGCGCGAGCAGGCTCCCGCGACCGGTGGCCCGCTCCTCGGCGTCGGCCGCCGTCGCGACCCGCAGACCCAGGTTGATCCCGGCCCATCGCAGAGGCTCGGGTTCCCACGTGGGGGAGCGGTGGTCGACCCACGGCAGATGCGTCAGCGGGGTGTCCTGGCCGAGCACGAGGTCGGCCAGCGTCCGGCCGGCGAGGTTCGACGTCGCGACGCCGTCACCGACGTACCCGCCGGCCCACCCGATGCCGGTCCGCGGGTCCAGCCCGACGGAGGCGTGCCAGTCGCGCGCGATACCGAGCGGGCCACCCCAGCGATGGGTGATCTCGGCGTCGGCCGCGTCCGGGAAGAGGTCGACCAACGTGCTGCGCAGGTGGGCGAACACCTGGGCGTCCTGGTCGAAGTCCGCACGGATGCGGGACCCGCGATGGTAGGGGGCACCACGACCACCGAACGCGAGACGGTCGTCGGCCGTCCGCTGGCCGTAGACGATCAGGTGACGATGGTCGGAGAACGTCTCGCCGCGGGACAGCCCGATCTGGTCCCAGACCTCGGCGGGCAGGGGTTCGGTCGCGATCATCAGCGAGTACACGGGCACCACGTCGCGCTCGCTGCCGGGCAGCTGCGACGTCCACGCCTCGGTCGCCCGGATGACGTGTCGCGCGCGGACCGTGCCGTGGTCGGTCACGACCGCGCGCGGTGACAGGCGCAGGGCGCGGGTCCCCTCGGCGATCCGCACGCCGCGCTGCTCGACGACGTCGGCGAGCGACCGCACGAGGCGTCCGGGGTGCAGCCTGGCGCAGTCGGGAGTGAACGACGCCCCGATCGCCCCGGCCGCGCGCACGTGCTCTCGTGTCGCCTCCATGTCCAGCAGCGCGACCTCGTCTCCCCAGGTCGCGGCCTCTGCCGCGTCGGCACGGGCCCGCGCGAGCTGGGCCTCGGACCGTGCGAGCTGCACCGTCCCGCCGAACGCGAAGTCGCAGGCGATCTCCTCGGCGGCGGTGACGCCGCCGACCTCGACGACCGCGTCCCGCATGGCCGAGCGCATCGCGCGTGCGGCCTGGAGGCCGTGCTCGCGCGCGATCGTCGCGGCGGAGGTCGGCAGCAGAGCGGAGCACCATCCGCCGTTGCGGCCGCTCGCGCCGAACCCCGCGATCTCCTGCTCGACCACGACCACACGGAGGCCCGGATCGAGCTCGGTGAGGTAGTACGCGGTCCACAACCCGGTGAACCCGGCACCGACGATCGCGACGTCGGCCTCGGTGTCCCCGTCGAGCGGGGCCCGCGGAGCGAGCGCGTCGCCGTCGTCCGCGCGCTGGTCGAACCAGAGCGAGAGCGACCGGTACGGCCGCGTACCGGTCGGTGTGCGGGTGGAGTCGTGCGGGCGTGACGTCACAGGCGTGACCACGCCTCGGTGAGCACCGATCGCAGGATCTGCTCGATCTCGTCGAACTCCGCCGGTCCGCACGTCAAGGGCGGCGCGAGCTGGACCACCGGGTCGCCACGGTCGTCCGCCCGGCAGTACAGGCCGGCATCGTAGAGCGCCTTGGAGAGGAATCCGCGAAGCAGTCGTTCGGACTCGTCGTCGTCGAACGTCTCGCGCGTCGCCTTGTCCTTGACGAGCTCGATCCCGTAGAAGTAGCCGTCGCCGCGGACGTCGCCGACGATCGGCAGGTCGAGGAGCTTCTCGAGGGTCCGGCGGAAGACCGGTCCGTTCTCGTGGACGCGGTCGGTGAGCTTCTCGCGCTCGAAGATGTCGAGGTTGGCCATCGCGACAGCGGCGGACACCGGGTGCCCGCCGAACGTGTAGCCGTGGTAGAAGGTCGTCGACCCGTGGCGGAACGGCTCGAACAGCCGGTCGGAGGCGATCATCGCGCCGATCGGCGAGTAGCCCGACGTCAGCCCCTTGGCACAGGTGATCATGTCGGGGACGTAGCCGTAGTCGTTGCACGCGAAGATCTCGCCGATCCGGCCGAACGCGCAGATCGTCTCGTCGGAGACGAGCAGCACGTCGTGCTTGTCGCAGATCTCGCGCACGCGCTCGAAGTAGCCGGGAGGTGGCGGGAAGCAACCGCCGGAGTTCTGCACCGGCTCGAGGAACACCGCCGCCACGGTCTCGGCACCCTCGAACTCGATCGCCTCCTCGATCCTGTTCGCGGCCCACAGCCCGAACGCCTTCGGGTCGTCGCGCAGCTCCTCGGGGCCGCGGTAGATGTTCGTGTTCGGAACCTTGTGCGCACCGGGGACGAGGGGCTCGAAGGGAGCCTTCATCCCCGGGATGCCGGTGATGGACAGGGCGCCCTGCGGGGTGCCGTGGTAGGCGACGGCCCGTGAGATGACCTTGTACTTGGTCGGTTGGCCCATGAGCTTCCAGTACTGCTTCGCCAGCTTCCAGGCGGTCTCGACCGCCTCGCCCCCACCGGTGGTGAAGAAGACCCGGTTGAGGTCACCGGGCGCGTGGTGCGCGAGGCGCTCCGCGAGGTCGATCGCCTGCGGGTGCGCGTACGACCACAGCGGGAAGAAGGCCAGCTCGGAGGCCTGCTGGCGGGCGCGCTCGGCGAGCTCGATGCGGCCATGACCGGCCTGCACGACGAAGAGACCGGACAGCCCGTCGATGTAGCGACGCCCGGCGTCGTCCCAGATGTGGTGCCCCTCGCCCCGGACGATCGTCGGGACGTCGCTGTGCTCCCACACGCTCTGGCGCGTGAAGTGACCCCACAGGTGATCGCGGGCGGCCTGCGGTCGCGGTGTCCCCCTCGGCGTCGTGCCGGCGTGCGTGGACGCGTCGATGCTCATCGGGTCCCCCAGTTGTAGAGCTGTTTGCGGAGCTTGAGGTAGACGAACGTCTCGGTGGCCTGGACACCGGGGAGCGAACGCACCCGCTCGTCCAGGACCTCGAGGAGGTGCGCGTCGTCCTCGCAGACCACCTCGATCAGCAGGTCGAACCCACCGGCGCAGATGACGACGTAGTCGACCTCGGCGAGCGCCGCGAGCGAGTCGGCGAGAGTGCGCAGGTCCCCGGAGGCACGGATACCGATCATGGCCTGCCGGGAGAAGCCGACCTGCGTGGGGTCCGTGACCGCGACGATCTGCATGACGCCGGTGTCGATCAGTCGCTGGACCCGTTGACGGACGGCGGCCTCCGAGAGCCCCACCGCTCGGCCGATCGAGGCGTACGGCCGGCGACCGTCTTCCTGGAGCTGTTCGACGATGGCCTTCGAGACGTCGTCGAGGGCAGGGGGCGTGGTCCCGTTGTGGCGTGGTTTCACCGCTCGATGGTGCCCCGGGGAGGTGCGAACCGCAAGCGATTCCGTCGAACTGGGGTTGGAGAACTGCGAAATCCATGTAACTTCTTCGTCTCAGCCGTTGATTTCGGCGAGATCGGCGTTAACCTGCTGCCAGCGGGGCAAGGGCGCCCTCGCGTGCGCTGCCGCACGACCCGACAGAGGACCCCCCCGAAGGACCGTCGCGAAGGAGCCAGCCGTGGCTGAGGCCAGCACATCTCTGCTCACGTTCGAGAACTTCATCGGAGGCAGTCGCACCCCTGCCGCCGACGGCCGGACGTCGGACGTCATCGACCCGACGACGGGCGAGCCCTATGCGACGGCGCCGGTGTCGGGCGCCGCGGACGTCGACGCGGCGATGCGTGCGGCCGCGTCGGCCTTCGAGGTGTGGCGCGAGACGACGCCCGGAGAGCGTCAGCGGGCGCTGCTCCGGTTCGCGGACGCGATCGACGCGCGGGCGCAGGAGTTCGTCGACGTCGAGTCGAAGGACACCGGCAAGCCGCTCGGACTCACCGCGACCGAGGAGGTCCCGCTCTGCGGCGACCAGCTCCGGTTCTTCGCCGGTGCCGCCCGGGTCCTCGAGGGGACGTCGGCAGGGGAGTACATGAGGGGCTTCACGTCGTACGTCCGGCGCGAGCCGATCGGCGTGTGCGCCCAGGTCACCCCGTGGAACTACCCGCTCATGATGGCGGTCTGGAAGATCGCGCCGGCGCTCGCGGCCGGGAACGCCGTGGTGCTCAAGCCGTCGGACACGACTCCCGCCTCCACGCTCCTCCTTGCCGAGGTCGCGGCGGAGTTCCTGCCCGAGGGGACGTTCAACGTCGTGTGCGGAGACCGCGACTCCGGCCGTGCGCTCGTCGACCACCCGGTTCCGGGAATGGTGTCGATCACGGGGTCGGTGCGGGCCGGCATGGAGGTCGCAGGCAGCGCGGCGCGGGACGTCAAGCGCGTGCACCTCGAGCTCGGCGGCAAGGCGCCGGTGGTCGTCTTCGCCGATGCGGACCTCGCGTCCGCCGCGGAGGCGATCGCGCTCGGTGGCTACTTCAACGCCGGTCAGGACTGCACGGCCGCGACGCGCGTCCTGGTCCACGCGTCGGTGCACGACGAGTTCGTCGCGGCCCTCGCGGAGCAGGCGCGGGGTCAGCGGACCGGGATGCCCGACGACCCCGCCGTCACGTTCGGCCCGCTGAACAACGTGGCTCAGCTCGAGCGCGTGCAGGGCTTCCTCGACCGGCTGCCGAACCACGCGCAGATCGTCGTCGGCGGCGGCCGGGTCGGCACGGCGGGCTACTTCCACGAGGCGACCGTGGTGGACGGGCTCCGCCAGGACGACGAGGCGATCCAGACCGAGATCTTCGGACCGGTCATCACGATCCAGACGTTCCGCGACGAGGCCGAGGCGCTGATCCTGGCGAACGGCGTCCCGTACGCGCTCGCGAGCTCGGTGTGGACCAAGGACCACGGGACGGCGATGCGCATGTCGAAGGGCCTCGACTTCGGTGTCGTCTGGATCAACACGCACATCCCGTTCGTCTCCGAGATGCCCCACGGCGGGTTCAAGCACTCCGGCTACGGCAAGGACCTGTCCATGTACGGGTTCGAGGACTACACCCGGATCAAGCATGTGATGAGCTCGCTCGAGGCCTGACCGCACCACCTGCCTGGACAGCGGGAATCGTCGCGAATGTTCCAGGCAGGAAACCATTTCGTTGCAGGCATGTACACAGACGACGGATTCTCTTGTCCAGAGCCGCATCTGCTGCAACGATCCGCAACGAGACCCGTTCATGGACGAAGTGACCGCCGCACCATCCGTCGACAGGAGCACCCGATGACCCCCCACCGCATGCAGCCGCCCGAGGACCCGATGATCCAGGAGCTCGTCCGGCAGGCCTCTGCCGCACGCGCCCGGGCCGCAGCCGGAACCATCTCCCGGCGGGCCGTCCTCGGCAGCGCCCTCGGCATCGGCGGTGTCGCCGCTCTGCTCGCGGCCTGCGGCACCGGTGGCACCTCGTCGCCGACGGCGTCGGCAGCGGCCGTCAAGGACGTCTCCGCCACCGACAAGACCGTTCACTGGGCGAACTGGACCCTCTACCTGGACTACGACGACAAGACCAAGACCTACCCGACGCTCGACGCCTTCACGAAGCAGACCGGCATCAAGGTCACGTACGCCGAGGACATCGACGACAACAACACCTACTTCGGCAAGATCCAGGCACAGCTGTCGAACCATCAGGACATCGGTCAGGACCTCGTGGTGTTCACGGACTGGATGGCGTCGCGGATGATCCGGCTCGGCTACACCCAGAAGCTCGACCACGCGAACATCCCGAACTGGAAGAACCTCCTGCCGAACCTCCAGAACGTCGACTTCGACAAGGGGCGCAACTACACGCTCACGTGGCAGTCGGGCTTCGCCGGGATCGCCTGGACCAAGGACAAGGTCCCGGGCGGCATCGGGACGGTCTCCGACCTCTGGAAGCCGGAGTACAAGGGGCGCATCGAGGTCCTCTCGGAGATGCGCGACACGATGGGGCTGATCATGCTCGACCAGGGCGTGGACATCAGCGGCACGTGGGGCGACAACGAGTTCAACGCGGCGCTCGACGTCCTGAAGGCTCAGATCAGCTCGGGCCAGATCCGTCAGGTCAAGGGCAACTCCTACAAGGAGGACCTGATCTCGGGTGATGCGGTCGCCGTGATCGGGTGGTCGGGCGACATCACGCAGATCAACTTCGAGCAGGGCGACAAGTGGCAGTTCGCGCTGCCCGAGGCCGGCGGCACGCTCTGGAGCGACAACCTCATGGTGCCGATCGCGGCGACGCACAAGACGAACGCCGAGACGCTC
>DATKTF010000087.1:0-2836 GCA_035531255.1 Cellulomonadaceae bacterium | reverse complement strand
GTAGAAGTCCTGCAGGAACGCCAGGTCCGCCGCGAACAGCCCCTCGATCTCTCGTACCGTCACGAGCTCGAGCGTGCCGAGCCTCTCGACCACACGCGCCAGCACGACCACGGTCAGACGCGGATCGTCCGCTCCGTCGATCATCGGGTCCCGCAGCGGCTCGAGCTCATCACGTGCGGTAGCCAACCGCATCGTGCCCGTGCGGTGGACCTCACCCTTCGTGTCGACGTAGCCGCGCGGCAGAGTGAAGTCGTAGCGGGTCTGCAGGCTCACTTGACCCGCTCGAGGTGTTCGATCGTGAGGGTGATCGTCTCCTTGACCGGGTCCTGGCTGTCCACGCTGAGCTGGTCCGTCGAGATCTTGCTCGGCCAGCCGTTGAGGAAGTTGAACCGCGCGACCTCCGCGTGCGTGTGGTCGTAGATCACGACCGAGCCGTTCTTGCGGTTGCTCGTGCGGTCGGAGAGGTTGATGCCCTTGTCGCGGATCGCGTTGAACCAGTTCCAGACCTTGTCGTCGTCCATCTTGGCCACCGCCATGCGCGTGAGCGAGAGGTCGCTGACGTTCGTGACGGACCCGAGCGTCTTCACGAGCTGCTGCTTACCCTTCGCACCGACCTGCTGGATGGTCGCGACCCCGACCTCGATGTCGAGACCGGAGACGCTGATCAACGAGCTGACCTGCTCGCCGTCGATCTCGAGGAAGAAGTTCTGGGAAATCATCGGGTCCGTATTGAACAGTCCGGGCATGGAAACTCCTCAGTTCACGTAGGGGGTCCCGGTGGGCCTTGGCCCACCGGGACAGGGTGAGATCAGGATGCGGACTGCTTGTTCTGGCTGATCCGGAAGATGACGAACTCCGCAGGCTTGACCGGCGCGAGGCCGACCTCGACGACGAGCTTTCCGGCATCGATCGACTCGGGCGGGTTCGTCGTGGCGTCGCACCGCACGAAGTAGGCCTGGTCGGCCGAGGCGCCGAAGAGTGCTCCGTCCTGCCACAGCCCGCGCAGGTAGCCGGTGAGGGTACGTGAGACGCCCTCCCACAGGGTGACGTCGTTCGGCTCGAAGACCGCCCACTGCGTCCCGTCCATGATGGTCGACTCGACCATGTTGAACAGCCGGCGCACGTTGATGTACTGCCAGTCGGTGTCGGACGCGAGGGTCCGCGCGCCCCAGATCCGGATGCCGCGCGTGCCGAACGGGCGGATGCAGTTGATCCCGATCGGGTTCAGCAGCGACTGCTCGTTCTGGGTGATCGAGCGCTCGACGTCCAGGACGCCGCGGATCGTGTCGTTGGCCGGGGCCTTCCACACCCCACGGGTGTCGTCGGTCCGGGCCCACACGCCGGCGATGTGACCGGACGGCGGGATGAGCACCTCGGCGTCGCCGTTGGTGCCGATGGGGTTCTCGACCTTGATCCACGGGTAGTACAGCGCGGCGAAGGCAGAGTCGTACATCGCGGTGTCGCTGCGCCACTCCTTGATCTGCTGCGGCCCCATCCCGGGAGGCGCGTCAAGGATCGCCATGCGGTTCGGGTGCAGCTCGCAGTGCGCGATCAGCGAGGTCTGGACGGCCTTCCACAGGCCCAGGTCGACGCTGCCGTCGGCCTTGGTCGCCGCGGTGATGAGGTCGGGGACGATGACCATGGTCACGTCCTCGGCGATCGCCAGACCGTTGATGCCGCTGCGGGCCGACTCCGAGCCGGCGAACTTCCGTCCGGTCACCGGCGCGGGCACCGGGGCCGCCTTCTCGAGGGAGTAGACACCCGGGCGGAGCAGCTCGAGCTGGCTCTCCAGGTCGACGTCGGTCTCGAGCTTGAGCTCGACCTTGATCTGCGTGGAGGTCTTGTTGATGACGGCCGCGGCGTCGCGCGGACCACCGAACGTCAGGTCGGGGTACTGCTCGACCGTCTCGCCGCCGACGACGACGCTCAAGGTGAAGGCCGAGGGTCCCTCGGCGTCCGGGCCGCCGTCGACCGTGTCGATCACGACGGAGACGTCGGCGTCGGGCGCGACGCTCGTGATCTCGAGCGGGGTCCCGAGGGACCGGTCCGCAGCGGGGAGCGCCAGGTAGGACGGCTCACCAGCCGGGGTCGAGTTCGGGATCCGGACGATGTAGGCGAGGCTTCCGCCGTTCTGGAAGAACCCGAAGACGGACAGCGGCAGGACCGCGCCCTCGACGAAACCTCCGAACATCGACTCGAACTGGTTCCAGCTCGTGACGAGCCGGGGGGCGAGGCCGTCGGGGTCGTTCGGGTCGCCGAGCGGCGCACGCTCGGTGAAGCCGACGAAGGCGGCGACTGCCGTCGGCGCTGACGCGAGGACCTTCTGTGATGACGGAACTTCCTCGACGTACACGCCGGGCGCGGTGTAAGTGGGCACTATCTCTCCCTGGTTTCGCGCCGCATCCTCGGGGAGAGGGCGGTGCCGTGGGCGCTGACGATGTCGAACGTAGGAGCGGGCGTGCGGGGCGACATCGGTAATCCCTACCGATCTTGGGACCTTCGCCCCTAGCGCCTGATCGAGGATCGCTCGTCGGAGGGTCGACTGCGCTGCATTTGGGACTAAAGTCCTGCTCAGAACGCGCCGATGGCCGGGGAAGTACTCCACATCGGGTGGCATTCGCGGTGGCGACGGCGCACGGCCAGGAGACGGGGAACGGATGAGCGACCTCGCGGATCGGGTGCCGGCGGCCGCGCGTACCTCGGCGCCGCTCGTCGACCGGTTCACGGCACGTCCATGGCCGACGGCGGACCGGTCCGCACCCCGCGCCGCGATGCTCGCCGCGCTCGCGGCCGCCCGCAGCGTCCTGGTGGTCGGCGAGGCCGGAGTCGGCAAGAC
>DATKTF010000086.1:0-3057 GCA_035531255.1 Cellulomonadaceae bacterium | reverse complement strand
TGGGCGGACGTCTGACGCGGTGACTGGTCACGACGTCCATCCCGACGACCGATCTGCGGCGTCCGGTGTCGCGGCTTCGGTGCGGGCCGCTCCAGCGCGACTCGGGGCGGTTCGTCTCGTGTGCGTCGATGGTCCCGCTGGCTCTGGCAAGACGACGTTGGCCGGCCTTCTCGGAGCGGAGCTCGGCGCCCAGGTGCTCCACATGGACGATCTGTACGAGGGATGGTCGGGTCTCGCCGACGCGTGGCGACGCCTCGCGGAGTGGGTCCTCGAGCCGTTGGCGCACGGCGAGGCGGGCCGCTACCGCCGGTACGACTGGGCGGCTGGGCGGTTCGCCGAGTGGCATGACGTCCCGGTCGCGCCGGTGCTGGTGGTCGAGGGCTGCGGGAGCGCCCCGCGCGCGGTCGACGGCTGGGCGAGTCTCGTCGTCTGGGTCGAGGCACCGCGTGAGTTGCGCATCGCGCGGGGCGTCGCGCGCGACGGCGCCGCCGTGCTCGAGCACTGGATCCCCTGGATGGCGCAGGAGGATGTCGTCTTCGCCGTCGAGGGAACACGTGACCGGGCAGACGTCACCGTGGACGGGTTCGGTCGGGTCGTCGACAGGCGGACGGACGCGCCGCGATGACCGGCCCGCGGCCGTCGCCCGCCTGGTTCGAGCGTGAGGTCACGGCCGTGGCGTGCGACCTGCTCGGCGCGGAGCTGACGACGGTCACTCCCGAGGGCACGGTGACCATCCGGATCACCGAGGTCGAAGCCTACGGCGGGCTCATCGACCCCGGCTCCCACGCCTTCCGCGGCCGGACGCGACGCAACGCGGTGATGTTCGACGAGCCCGGTCGCCTGTACGTCTATCGTCACCTCGGCCTGCACCACTGTGTGAACATCGTCGTCGGTCCACCGGGTACGGCCGCAGCGGTGCTGCTCCGCGCCGGGGAGGTCGTCGACGGGAAGTCCCTCGCGTTCGCGCGCAGGACTGCCTCCGGCGTCGTGCGCACGGACCTTGACCTGGCACGTGGCCCGGCGCGTCTCGCGGTCGCACTCGGCGTCGACCTCGGGTGGTACGGCCGCAGCGTGCTGGACGACGACGCCCTCGCCCTGCGGGTGCCGGGAGCAGAAGGCGACGCGGGCGCCGGTTCCGACCCGACGCCGGCCGGTGCCGCCCCTGTTCCGGCGTCCGATCGAGCTCCCGTCGTCGCGAGCGGACCGCGGGTCGGCGTCAGCGGTGACGGCGGTGACGCGCGGCTCTTCCCGTGGCGGTTCTGGCTGGCGGGCGACCGCACGGTGTCCGCCTATCGCCCGGCGGCTCGTCGTCGTGCGACGTTCGGGGAGACGACTGCTTCACGGCACAATGGCGCCACACCCGTTCTGAAGGAGAAGCCGTGACCGACATCCTCGAGGACCTCCGGTGGCGAGGGCTGATCGCCCAGTCGACGGACGAGACCGCCTTGCGCGAAGCGGTCGCCGCGGGACCGATCACCCTGTACTGCGGGTTCGACCCCACGGCGCCGAGCCTTCACATCGGCAACCTCGTCCAGATCCTGACCGTCCGCAGGCTCCAGCTGGCCGGCCACCGCCCGCTCGCGCTCGTCGGAGGTGCGACAGGCCTCATCGGCGACCCGAAGATGACCGGGGAACGCACGCTGAACGAACCGGACGTCGTCGCCGGGTGGGTCGAGCGGATCCGCCGGCAGATCGAACCTCTCCTCGACTTCGACGGGCCCGCGGCCGCGGTGATGGTCAACAACCTCGACTGGACGGCATCGATGTCGGCGATCGACTTCCTGCGGGACGTCGGCAAGCACTACCGGCTCGGGACGATGCTCGCGAAGGACACGGTGGCGCGCCGCCTCAGCAGCGACCAGGGCATCAGCTTCACGGAGTTCAGCTACCAGATCCTGCAGGGCATGGACTACCTCGAGCTGCACCGGAGGTACGGGGCGACGCTCCAGACCGGTGGGAACGATCAGTGGGGCAACCTGCTCTCCGGCGTGGAGCTGATTCGCAAGGTGGCACGGTCCCAGGTGCACGCACTCACCACACCGTTGATCACGAAGGCCGACGGCACGAAGTTCGGCAAGACCGAGACCGGGACAGTCTGGCTCGATCCGGAGCTGACGAGCCCCTACGCCTTCTACCAGTTCTGGCTCAACGCCGACGACGCCGACGTGGTGGGCTATCTCAAGGTGTTCACCTTCCGCACCCACGACGAGATCCTTGCGCTCGAGCAGGCCGTGGCCGAGCGGCCCGCGGCCCGCGAGGCGCAGCGCGCGCTCGCGGGCGACGTCACCTCCCTGGTGCACGGGGACGGCGCGACCGCCAACGTGGTGGCCGCCAGCCAGGCGCTCTTCGGTCGAGGAAGCCTGACCGAGGTCGACGAGCCCACCGTGGCGGCGGCCCTGGCCGAGCTGCCTCGCGCGCGCGGAGCAGTGGGTGACCTCGTGGTGGACCTCATGGCGGCGAGCGGCCTCGTGACGTCGAAGGGGGCGGCACGTCGCGCGCTCGCTGACGGTGGCGCGTACCTCAACAACGTCAAGGTGACGGACGAGGGCACGCAGCTGCGCCATGAGGATCTTCTCCATGGCCGGTGGGCCCTGCTCCGCCGGGGGAAGAGGACGCTCGCGGTCGTCGATGTCGGTGCGTGACGGGTCGTCGGTGTGCGATTTGACGCTGCCTGACCTCGCCCGTAGTGTTCTCGATGTCGCCCGGCAGGGAGGAACAGACACCGGAAGCGCTCAGCGCTGAAGGATGGCTGGTCCCGCGGGTGGCCACCCCCCGCTACGTGCATCTGGCGCATCTGCGCCTGGATGAGCGTGCGGAGTGCACTCAGGCCGGTCGGCCGCCTCGCGGTGGATTCGACTAGGGCCGGGAGTGCGAGTACTGTAGTGAAGCCCCGTCGGAGAGCTGGAAAGCCGAAGACGGTGCGCGTCGGATCTTTGAGAACTCAACAGTGTGCCAAGTAGTTGATGCCAATTGCTTGCTTTTCTTGTGCGTGTCTCGTGTTGTGCGGGGTGTGTGTGGGGGGAGTGGGTGTTGGTTTGAAGTGGGCTTGTCCACCTC
>DATKTF010000085.1:0-6853 GCA_035531255.1 Cellulomonadaceae bacterium | reverse complement strand
CAGCGGACCGCTGCTGGCAGACCGCCGCCTGCGCAAGCTCTCCTTCACGGGCTCCACCGAGGTGGGCCGCCACCTGCTGCGGGGGGCCGCCGAGGGTGTGCTCCGGACATCGATGGAGCTCGGCGGAAACGCACCGTTCCTCGTGTTCGAGGACGCCGACATCCCCGCCGCCGTCCAGGGTGCTCTGGCGGCAAAGATGCGCAACGCGGGCCAGACCTGCGTCGCGGCCAACCGGTTCCTGGTCCACGAGTCCGTCGCCGAGGAGTTCGCGGCCGGGCTCACCGCCGCCTTCGACGCGCTGGTCGTCGGGCACGGGAGCGATCCGGGGACCACCGTCGGCCCACTCATCGAGGCGAAGGCGGTCGCCAAGGTCAGCGAGCTCGTCGCGGACGCCATCGACGGCGGCGCACGTGTCACGACCGGCGGCGACGCGCTCGACCACGCGGGCTTCTTCTACGCCCCGACCGTCCTCACGGGGGTCTCCCCCGACTCCCGCGCCGTGCGCGAGGAGATCTTCGGACCCGTCGCCCCGATCGTGACCTTCGGCACCGAGGCCGAGGCGATCACGATGGCGAACAGCACCGACTTCGGCCTCGTCGCCTACGCGTTCACGCGCGACGTCGGTCGGACGTTCCGGCTCGCCGAGTCGATCGAGGCCGGCATGCTCGGGATCAACCGCGGGATGGTCTCCGATGCGACGGCACCGTTCGGTGGGGTCAAGTCCTCCGGCCTCGGCCGCGAGGGCGGCGAGGCGGGCATCGCGGAGTACCTCGACAGCATCTACGTCGCGATCTGACGTGGCGGGCCGCCGCGACCCGCACGTCGACTCGGCCGTCAAGCAGGCGCTCTCGGTCTCGATCGCCACGGGACTGTACGGGGTCTCGTTCGGCGCGCTCGCGACAGTCGCCGGTCTGGACCTGCCGCAGACTGCGGCTCTGAGTCTGCTCCTGTTCTCCGGGGGCTCCCAGTTCGCGTTCATCGGGGTGGTGGGCTCCGGCGGCTCCCCCGTCGCCGCCGTCACCACGGCGGCACTTCTCGGTGTCCGCAACGGTCTCTACGGGGTGCAGGTGGCCCCCCTGATCTCGGCGAGCCGCATGCTCCGGCCGCTGGCCGCCCAGCTCACGATCGACGAGTCGACCGCGGTCGCGACCGCCCACCGCGAGCCGGCTGCCGTCCGCGCCGGCTTCTGGTGGACCGGGATCGGCGTGTTCGTGCTGTGGAACGTGTTCACGCTCGTGGGTGCGCTCGTCGGGAACGCGCTGGGCGACCCCCGTCGGTACGGCCTGGACGCTGCGGCCGCCGCGGCCTTCCTCGCACTCGTGTGGCCGAGGCTGGCCGGTCGCACGGCGCAGGTCGTCGCGGGTCTGGCCGTCGTCGTCGCTCTCACGCTCACGCCGGTGACCCCACCCGGTGTTCCGGTGCTGGCGGCTGCCGTCGTCGCCGTCGTCATCGGGCTCACCAGGACCGTCACTCCCGCGGCCGAGCAGGACCCCGTGTGAGCGCCTACGCCGTCACGTGGGTCGCCGTTCTCGCCGCCAGCGCGGCCTGCTTCGCCATCAAGCTCGTCGGCCACCTGGTCCCCGCCCACTGGTTGAGCGACCCGCGCGTCGCCCAGATCGCCTCCCTGGTGACGGTCTCACTCCTCGCGGCGCTGGTCGGCGTGCAGACCGTGACGACCGGGCCGCACCTCGTCCTCGACGCACGCATCCCTGCGCTGGTCGTCGCCGCGGTCGCGCTCGTGCTCCGGGCGCCCTTCATCGTCGTGGTGCTCGCTGCGGCGATGACCGCCGCGCTGATCCGGGGCCTGGGCGGCTGACGCACTCCGGCGCCGTGCCGTGCCTGACGACTGCCGGCGCCTCGATCGAGTCCGGAGCGGCGGCCGGTGTGCAGTCGCGGTGGCAGCCCGGGAGATGATGCTCCGATGGCCCTCTTCCGTGAACAGGCAGACGTCTCGGTCCGACCGGCGGTCGCCGGGGACGAACAACCCATCGCCGACATCCAGCTCGAGGCGTGGCGGACGGCGCATGCCGACGTCCTCGGAGAGCCGGTCCTGACGTCGCTCGACCGTGACGCGTTCGCCGCGGGCTGGAACACGGCGATCTCCGCGCCGCCAGGACCGGGCCACCGGGTCCTGGTGGCATGCGACGGGCCTCACGTCGTGGGCTTCGTCGCGATCAGACCTCTGCACGACGACGGGCCCGACGCCTCGTCGACGGCCGGCGAGGTCGTCGCCCTCGAGGTCCTTCCGTCCGCCCAGCGGGGCGGTCACGGATCACGGCTGCTCGCCGCGGCCGTCGACCTCCTCCGGGAGGACGGTCTGGTCCACGTCGCGACCTGGGTCCTCGACGGCGACACGGCGCGCGAGCAGTTCCTGACGGACGCCGGTCTGGGACCCGACGGTGCCGCTCGCGCCCTGGCGACCGGGATCCGAGAGGTCGTCGAGCGCCGGTGGGTCGCCGAGATCTGAGCGCAGGCGTCAGAGGCGCACGCCGCTCAGCCCAGGTCGAGCAGGTGCTCGAGCCCGACGGTCAACCCGGGACGCGTCGCGACCTGCCGGATCCCGATCAGGACGCCCGGCATGAAGCTCACGCGGTCGAACGAGTCGTGACGGATCGTGAGCTGTTCCCCCGCGTTCCCGAACAGGATCTCCTCGTGCGCGACGAGGCCGCGGAGTCGGACGCTGTGCACCGCGATCCCGGCTACCTGGGCGCCACGGGCACCCGGAAGACCTGTCGTCGTCGCGTCCGGCACCGGCCCGAGCCCGGCGTCCGTCCGTGCCGCGGCGATCGCCTCCGCCGTGTGCCGAGCGGTGCCCGACGGGGCGTCGACCTTCTGGGGGTGGTGCAGCTCGATGACCTCGGCGGACTCGAAGTACCGCGCGGCCTGCGCCGCGAAGCGCACCGCCAGGACGGCTCCCAGCGCGAAGTTCGGCGCGATGAGGACGCCGACAGGATGCCCGGCGGCGTGCGCCGCATCCAGGTGCGCCGATACCCGTGCCAGGGACTCGTCGTCCCACCCCGTCGTGCCCACGACGGCGTGCACCCCGGCGTCGATCAGCGCGTGCACGTTCGCCTCGGTCGCGCTGGGCACGGTGAAGTCGACGGCGACGTCCGCAGCCGACGCCTCCACCTGCGCGAGATCGTCGCCGGCGTCGAGCCGCGCCACGAGCTCGAGCCCGGGCGCCGCCTCGACGGCGGCGCAGACGGTCGCGCCCATGCGACCCGCTGCGCCGAGGACGGCGACACGGAGGGGTTCACGGGCTGGCTGGTCGGCGACGTCGTGACGTGGTTGGCTCACGTGTCGCACACTATCGCCCGACGCTGCACGCCGGTCGGGCCGACCACGTGATGCGAGCGGTCTCAAGGAGGACGGGGATACCGCCGATCTGAGGGCATGGCCCCGAGCGCGCGCCCCGCTCGCTCCGCGGCCGCAGAGCTCTGCAGGTACGCACACATCCTCGGCGCAACGCTTGCGGTCGTCGCGGTGACCATGGCCGTCGCGGTTCCTGTTCTCGGAGCGACCTCGGGGGAAGCCCAGTGGTCCGCACCGCCTGCCTGGTGGGACACGTTCAGCATCGTGACCGCCGGAGATCTTGCGCGGGTGCTCGCCATTGTGGCCGTCGTGACCTGGCTAGCCGGGGAGGCAGTCTTCGGGGGCACGTCCGAAGGCTCCCGCTTCCACCCGACCCCGGCGAAGGCCCTCGCCGTCGGCGCGCTCCTGATCGGTGCCTGGGTCACCGCGGCATACGCGCACGTCATGTCGCTCTGCCAGTCCGACACCTCGTGCTTCCCGATCCCATGGCCCGGGCCGCACGTCCCGTTCTACTTCACCAACCCACCCGTCGACCTGGCGGTTCCGCCTGAGCTGTGGCCCCCGTCGGTGCTGCGCGTCGACGTCGACGTGGCCGTCGGACCCGTCCTGATTCTCGTCGCTCTCGCCGTCGGCCTGTACGGCGGACGCAGCAACGCCTCCAGGACGCTGCACCGCGCCCAGGTCTCGCGGCTCGCGGGCCGATCCGCCACCGCCCTGGTCGGCGCCTTCGCCATCCTCGGTCTCACGGGAGTGGTCGCCCTGACGATCGCCGTGGCCGACCCTGACGCCTTTCACCGGTACGCCGCGATCACCGACCTCAGGATCTGGGGGGTGCTCGGGGCCGTCGTGGTCGGGTTCCTCATCTCCGGGCGCCGTCGCACCGACTCCGCGCTGCTCGTGGCGGTGGTCCTCGTGCAGGAGTGGGGAGCCGTGCAGCTCTGGCTCTCAGGCGAGAGCTACGCGTACCTCGGCGAGGCGACAGCAGCGGTCGCGACGACAGCGGTGGCGACGACGTGGCATCGCCTCGCGGTCGCGCTCGACGCACTCCTCGACCCGCGGTGAGCATGGCCGACGTTGGCGGGCCCTACTCAACCCCCGAAGGGGCCGACCCGGACCAGTGACCGCGGTCGCTCCGCGAGCTCGGCGGCGAGCGCCTGCACGTCGTCGAGGGTCACGGCGGCCACGCGCTCGAGCGACTCCTCGACCGAGAGCAGCTCACCGTGCACGAGCTCGGCCTTCCCGAGCCGGCTCATGCGTGAACCGGTGTCCTCCAGGCCGAGGACGAGCCCACCGGACAGCTGCCCGACGCTCCGGGTCAGCTCGGACTGCGTGATGCCGCCGTCCGCGAGCCGCTCCCACTCCGACGTCAGCAGGGCGACGACCTGGTCGACCTTGCCCGGCGCGCACCCGGCGTACAGCCCGAAGACACCCGTCTCGGCGTGACCCTGCGCGAACGAGTACGTCGAGTAGGCCAGTCCCCGCTTCTCGCGGATCTCCTGGAAGAGCCGGGACGACATCCCGCCGCCGAGCACCGCGTTGAGGACGGTCAGGGTGAACCGACGCGGGTCGGTCGACGTCAGACCGGTGGTCCCGATGATGACGTTGGCCTGCTCGGTGGTCCGGCGGATCGTCAGCTCGACGCCCTCCGTCGGGATCCCGGCCGTCGTGCTCCCGCCCCGGCGCGCCGACGGCGCCCGCTCGGAGGTCGTGTCCCAACCACCCGTGCCGAGCGCGGTGAGGACCTGGTCGCACAGCTCGTCGTGGTCGACGCCACCGGCAGCCGTCACCACGAGCGTCGGCGCGTCGTAGTGCTCGCGATAGTGCTCCCACACGGCGTCGCGCGGCACCGCGCGGATCGTGTCGGGAGTGCCGCCGATCGGCCGACCGAGCGGGTGGGTGCCGAGAACCGCGGCGGCGAACTGCTCGTGGACGACGTCCGACGGGTCGTCGTCGTTCATCGCGAGCTCTTCGAGGATCACGCCGCGCTCGGTCTCGAGCTCCGCCGGGTCGAGGGTCGCCGAGGTCACCATGTCCGTGATGACGTCGACGGCCATCGGCAGGTCCGAGTCCAGGACCCGGGCGTAGTAGCAGGTGTGCTCCTTGCCCGTGACCGCGTTCGCCTCGCCGCCGACCTCGTCGAAGGCCTCGGCGATGTCCATCGCGGTGCGGCGCGCGGTGCCCTTGAACAGCAGGTGCTCGAGGAAGTGCGTCGAGCCGTGATGCCCGTCGCTCTCGTCGCGGGAGCCGACCCCCACCCAGGCGCCGACGGTCGCCGACCGCAGGCCGGGCATGTGCTCGCTGAGGACCCGGACGCCGCCGGGCAGGACGGAACGACGCACGAAGGCGCCGCCGTCCTGCCCAACGGTCAGCTCGCTGCCCGGGTCACCGGGCGCGACGAGCGGGAGATCCAGACTCACGTCAGGCGTCGACCTCGGAGGTCTCGGCCGGTGTGGCAGCCTCGTCGCCCTCGACGACCGCGTGCAGCGACAGCTTGCCGCGCGGGTCGATCTCGCCGATCTCGACCTGGACCTTCTGGCCGACGGCGAGGACGTCCTCGACGTTGTCGACACGCTTGCCGCCGACGAGCTTGCGGATCTGCGAGATGTGCAGCAGCCCGTCCTTGCCCGGCGAGAGCGAGACGAACGCGCCGAAGGTCGTGGTCTTCACCACGGTGCCGACGAACCGTTCGCCGATCTCCGGCATGTGCGGGTTCGCGATCGCGTTGATCGCCGCACGTGCGGCCTCCGCCGACGGACCGTCGGTGGCGCCGATGTAGACCGTGCCGTCGTCCTCGATCGAGATGTCGGCGCCGGTCTCGGCCTGGATCTGGTTGATCATCTTGCCCTTCGGGCCGATGACCTCGCCGATCTTGTCGACCGGGACCTGCACCGAGATCACGCGCGGCGCGTACGGGGACATCTCGTCCGGGACGTCGATCGCCTCGTTGATCACGTCGAGGATCGCCAGGCGAGCCTCCTTCGCCTGGGTCAGCGCGCTGCCGAGCACTGACGCGGGGATCCCGTCGAGCTTGGTGTCGAGCTGGATCGCGGTGACGAACTCCCGCGTTCCGGCGACCTTGAAGTCCATGTCGCCGAAGGCGTCCTCGGCACCGAGGATGTCGGTGAGTGCCGCGTAGCGCGTCTCACCGTTCACGGTGTCGGAGACCAGACCCATCGCGATACCCGCGACCGGTGCGCGCAGCGGCACACCGGCGTTGAGGAGCGACAGCGTCGACGCGCAGACGGAGCCCATCGAGGTCGAGCCGTTGGAACCGAGAGCCTCGGAGACCTGCCGGATCGCGTACGGGAACTCCTCGCGGGTCGGGAGCACCGGGAGCAGGGCGCGCTCGGCGAGCGCGCCGTGCCCGATCTCGCGACGCTTGGGCGAGCCCACGCGGCCCGTCTCGCCGGTCGAGTACGGCGGGAAGTTGTAGTTGTGCATGTAGCGCTTGCGCGTCTCCGGGGAGAGCGTGTCGAGCTGCTGCTCCATGCGGAGCATGTTGAGCGTCGTGACACCCAGGATCTGGGTCTCACCGCGCTCG
>DATKTF010000084.1:0-4057 GCA_035531255.1 Cellulomonadaceae bacterium | reverse complement strand
GGGTGGAAGGACCGTGACCGCGGGAGGAGGTAGACGCCGGCGACCACGGCGATCACGAGCGAGGAGCCGGGGTCGAGCACCTGGCGTGACGGGGCATCGGCGGGGCCGCTCCCCGGTCGTGCGCACCGCACCACGGTTCTCGGCGACCGCCGCTGCGCACGTGCTCTTCTCGCGTGGTGGGACGACGCGAGACGGTCGGCGCCGTCGCGACCGCGACGTGCTGAAATAGCCCCATGCCACCGTTGAGATCCCGCACAGTCACCCACGGCAGGAACATGGCCGGCGCCCGCGCGCTGCTCCGGGCGGCCGGGGTCGCACGTGAGGACATCGGCAAGCCGATCATCGCCGTCGCGAACAGCTTCACCGAGTTCGTCCCCGGTCACACGCACCTGCAGCCCGTCGGACGGATCGTCTCCGAGGCGATCTCCGCGGCCGGCGCCGTGCCGCGTGAGTTCAACACGATCGCCGTGGACGACGGCATCGCGATGGGCCACGACGGGATGCTCTACTCGCTGCCGTCGCGCGACCTGATCGCGGACTCGGTCGAGTACATGGTCCAGGCCCACCGGGCCGACGCCCTCGTCTGCATCTCGAACTGCGACAAGATCACGCCGGGGATGCTGATGGCCGCGATGCGCCTGAACATCCCGACGGTGTTCGTCTCGGGCGGTCCGATGGAGGGCGGCAGCGCGGTCCTGACCGACGGGACCACCCGCAGCCGCCTGAACCTGGTCACCGCGATCTCCGACGCGGTCGCGGACACGGTGTCCGACGCGGACATCGACCTCATCGAGGAGGCCGCGTGCCCCACCTGCGGGTCGTGCTCCGGCATGTTCACGGCCAACTCGATGAACTGCCTCGTCGAGGCGCTCGGCCTCGGCCTGCCGGGGAACGGGTCGACCCTCGCGACGCACACGGCGCGTCGCGCGCTGTACGAGGAGGCGGGTCGCACGGCGGTGGAGATCACGCGCCGGTACTACGAGCAGGACGACGAGAGCGTGCTCCCGCGATCGGTCGCGTCCCGAGAGGCGTTCGACAACGCGATGTCCCTCGACATCGCGATGGGGGGCTCGACCAACACGATCCTGCACCTGCTGGCCGTCGCCCACGAGGCCGAGCTCGACTACACGCTCACCGACATCGAGGCGCGCTCGCGCCTCGTGCCGTGCATCTGCAAGGTCGCCCCGAGCGGGAGCTACCTCATGGAGGACGTGCACCGGGCGGGTGGCATCCCCGCGATCCTGGGCGAGCTGAACCGCGCCGGGCTGCTCCACGCCGACGTCCACACGGTGCACGCCGACTCGCTGCAGACCTGGCTCGACGCGTGGGACGTGCGCGGCGGGGCCGCGACGGACGCCGCCATCGAGCTGTTCCACGCGGCGCCGGGTCGCAAGCGCTCGGCCACGGCGTTCTCCCAGTCGGCCCGATGGGAGACGCTCGACCTCGACGCGACGGCCGGCTGCATCCGCGACGTCGCGCACGCCTACACGGTCGACGGCGGGCTCGCGATCCTTCGTGGCAACCTCTCCGAGGACGGCTGCGTCGTCAAGACCGCCGGCGTGGACGAGTCATGCTTCACGTTCTCCGGCCCGGCCCTGGTCGTGGAGTCCCAGGACGACGCCGTCGAGGCGATCCTCAGCGGCAGGGTCACGCCCGGGGATGTCGTCGTGATCCGGTACGAGGGCCCCCGCGGCGGACCGGGGATGCAGGAGATGCTGTACCCGACCTCGTACCTCAAGGGTCTGGGCCTGGGGACGTCGTGCGCCCTGGTGACCGACGGGCGGTTCTCCGGCGGCACGTCCGGCCTGTCCATCGGGCACGTCTCGCCCGAGGCCGCCGCCGGCGGGGTGATCGCCCTGGTCGAGGACGGTGACATCATCCGGATCGACATCCCGACCCGGTTGATCCACCTGGACGTCTCGGACGGCGAGCTCGCCGACCGTCGTCGTCGCCTCGAGGCCGAGGGGGGCTACCGGCCCCGGTCCCGCGACCGGGTCGTCTCGACCGCGTTGCGCGCGTACGCCGCGATGGCGCTCTCGGCCGACAAGGGCGCCGTGCGGGACGTCAGCATCCTCGAGAGCAGGGTCGCAACGGCGTCGATCAACGCACGGTGACCGAGCCCGCGGAGCAGTCCGCCGCTGAGCCCGTCGAGCGGCCGGCCGCCGCGCAGCCCATGGATGACCCCGCCGCAGGGGTCGTGGTCCGGCCGGTGGCGGCGCGCGACGCGGCGCGCTGGCGCGAGCTGTTCGCCGCGTACGGCGCCTTCTACGGCACGACGTTCACCCCCGCGGTGCTCGACGGCGTCTGGGCCTGGCTGATGGACGACGCCCATCCGGTGCGCGCACTGGTCGCCGAGAGGGACCGCACCGTGATCGCGTTCGCCCACGTGCGCGACCAGCCCGACACCTTCACCGCAGGGCCGAGCTGGTTCCTCGACGACCTGTTCACCGACCCGTCCTCGCGCGGCTCGGGAGCGGCCACCGCGCTGCTCGGCGCGATCGAGGAGCATGCCAGGGCCGAGGGTGGCGGGACCGTCCGGTGGATCACCGGCGCCGACAACGCCACCGCGCAGCGGCTCTACGACCGCGTCGCGACACGCACCAGCTGGGTCACGTACGAGCGCGAGGTCGGTGCGACCTGACCGCGGGCGGTGGGGCGGCGCTCTCGCGGACGACGAGCCTCGGGGTCTCGTGCGAGACGCGGGGCGCCGTCCCGGTGCGCATCAGGGCCTCGAGCTGCGCGAATGCGCGCCGTCCGAGGCGGTCGAAGTCCTGGACGACCGTCGTGAGGGACGGCGTCCACATCGCCGCGAACGGCTGGTCGTCGAAGCCGACGACGCTCACGTCGTCCGGGACGGAGCGACCCGCCTCGCCCAGAGCGCGCATGAGTCCGATCGCCAGCTCGTCGTTCCCGCAGAGCACGGCGGTCACCTCGGCGTCCTCGGCCAGGCTCCTGCCCACCTCGTACCCGGACGCGGGGTCGTAGGCCGCGTCGAGCCGCGGTGGCACGGGCGCGCCCGCCATGACGAGCGCCCGCTGCCACCCGATCGCCCGGCCCACCCGGCCGGTCGTCAGCGGGATCGCGAGGTGATGGACCGTCCGGTGGCCGAGACCCAGCAGGTACTGCGTCGCCAACGTCGCCGCCGCCTGGTCGTCGAGGTAGGACCGCGGGTGCGTGCTCGATCGTCTCCGTGCGGTCCCGACGGCAACAGCCGGCGTGGTCGTCGGGAACGCGTCGGCCACCGCGACGCCGACCGGGTCGAACTCGATGATGATCACTCCCGCGACGGCCTGGCCGAGGAGCGTGTCGATGGCCGCGCGCTGATCGACCGGGTCGGTCGAGTCCACGACGACGATCACGACGAGGTACCCGCCGTCCCGGGCAGCGGCCTCGATGCCCTTGAGCGTCTGGGAGTACCCGTACCGGGTCGTGTCGATGGCCACGACGCCGATCATCGACGGGTGGCCGCTCACGAGCGCCCGGGCTGCCGCGTTGGGCCGGTAGCGCAGCTCCTCGATGGCGGCGTGGACCAGAGCGCGCTTCTCGTCGCTCACCGGGACGGAACCGGTGAGCACGCGCGAGACGGTGGGGACGGACACCCCGGCGACCCGCGCGACGTCAGCGATGACGGGGCGGCGCTGAGGCGCGTTGTTCACGGGACGACCCTACTTTCGGTTGCGCTGCGCACGTGACATCCCATGCCCGCGATCGGTTCACGATCGGGAAGGGCACCGGTCCCACGCGACATCGACAGGGCTGTTCTCGGCTCGACATCGAACCGATTCGTCATGAAAGCGTTATCAACCCGTGCGACGCTACCTCTTGCACTATCGGATGATCAACGGTTTCATGTACCGGGTCGCAACGAGGCGCACCACGCACCTCCTCGGCGGCGAGATCCGAGCACTGCCGTCCGTCCCCCGTCAATGCCGACGCGTATGGGTTACCAGGAGGAGTCGTGTCCAACCAGAATTCCGAGCCGATCTCGAGCTCTGTCCCGTCCGCTTTCCTCTCGTCGTTCATGTCGAGCCCGATGAGCAGACGCACGATGCTGAAG
>DATKTF010000083.1:0-4023 GCA_035531255.1 Cellulomonadaceae bacterium | reverse complement strand
ACCGGGAGAGGTGACCGCTGGTCGAGACGGCGTGTCCACAGTGTGGGCTCGCGTTGTCACATGCTGATACGGCTGCCTATGATTCCGGCACCATCCAGAGCGACCGAGAGACCTGGCTCGGTGACGTCGCAGCAACCCCCTTCCCCGCGGGTGTGGGTGCTTCCGCCAGGACCGATGGAGTGCACCATGCTCAGCGCCACCCCCGACGGCCGTGACTCTCGTGTCACCGGACGTCGAGCCGTGCCCGTGGTCGCTCCATGACCGCCGTCGACCGGCCCACCGTCTCCTTCGAGCTGTTCCCACCGCGCAACCCGGACGCAGCACCCAAGCTCTGGGCCACGATCCAGGCGCTGGCGAGCGCCCGTCCCGACTTCGTCTCGGTGACCTACGGCGCCTCGGGCGCTACCCGCTACACCACGCGCGCGCTGGTCCGCCGCCTGCTCCGGGAGACGTCGCTCAACCCGATCGCGCACCTGACCTGCGTCGGGGTGTCGCGCGCGGAGATCACCCAGGTCGTCGAGGAGTTCCTGGACGAGGGCGTACGCTCCTTCCTCGCCCTGCGCGGCGACCCGCCCGTCGGCCAGCCCGACTGGCACCGGCACCCGGACGGTCTGCACACCGCGAGTGACCTGGTGTCGCTGCTCCGCAAGATCGAGTCGCGACGCGCCGCGGGCTCGCCGTCGCAGAAGGTGCGCGGCGCGGTCCGCCCGTTGTCGGTCGCGGTCGCCGCGTTCCCGCGCGGCAACGCGGGCGCGGGCAGCACGCGGGACCAGGACATCCAGGCGCTGCTCGACAAGCAGGCGTCGGGCGCCGACTTCGCGATCACGCAGGTGTTCTTCGACGCCGGCTGCTACCTCGACATGGTGGCCGCGGCGCGCGACGCCGGCGTGACCATCCCGATCATCCCGGGGATCATCCCGACCACCGACCCGGCCCGTCTGCTGCGGGTCCAGGAGCTCACCGGCGTCGAGGTCCCCCGGGACCTCCTCGCCGCGCTCACCGCCGAGGACGACCCCGTCGCCCGGCACCGCGTCGGCATCCGTGCCAGCGTGGAGCTCGTCACGCGCGTGCTGGACGGTGGCGCCCCGGGCGTCCACATCTACACGTTCAACACGCACCAAGCCGCACTTGACCTGCTCGAGGGTGCACACCTCGGCGGAGGGGCCCCGATGGCTCCCGACGTGGCCGACGGGCCTCGGGTCCAGGCACCCCCATCCACGTTCATTCCTTCGAGGGGCTGACATGACCGACACCACCACCGCCGTTCCCGACCTCGGGACCGGCACCGTTCTCGGGTACCCGCGCGTCGGGCCCCGGCGCGAGCTCAAGAAGTCCATCGAGGCGTTCTGGGCCGGCAGGGCCACGGCGGCCGACGTCGAGAAGACCGCGAGCGACCTGCGCCGTCGGACGCGCACGCGCCTGGCCGAGCTCGGCCTGCGCACGGACGTCCCCGCGATCCCGTCGGCGTTCTCGTTCTACGACCACATGCTCGACGCCGCGACGGTCGTCGGTGCGATCCCGGCCCGCTTCGCCGGGCTGGCCGACGCGGACGGCCGCCTCGACCTCGCGGGCTACTCGACCGTCGCACGCGGCGCAGGCGACGACCTCCCGGCCGAGATGACCAAGTGGTTCGACACGAACTACCACTACCTGGTGCCGGAGATCGGCCCGGACACCGTCTTCCGGTTCGCCGACGACCGCCCGGTGCGCGAGTTCGCGGAGGCGCTGGCCGACGGCGTCCTGACCCGGCCGGTGATCGTCGGACCGGTGACCTTCCTGGCACTCGCGAAGGCCGCCGAGGGCTCCCCCGAGTGCTTCGCCCCGATCGACCGGCTTGCAGACCTGCTCCCGGTGTACGCCCAGCTGCTCGAGGCGTTCGCCGCGGCCGGGGCCACCTGGGTCCAGCTCGACGAGCCCGCCCTGGTGTCCGACGCGATCGACGTCCCGGTGGCTCGGGTGCTGGGCGCGCTCACGGAGGCGTACGCCGTGCTCGCCACCGGCCTGGCCCGCCCCGCGCGACCGGCGATCCTCGTCGGTGCACCGTACGGGGGCCTCGGCGACGCGCTCCCGGTGCTCGCCGCGACCGACGTCGAGGGCATCACGCTGGACCTCGTCCGCGGCACGCTGCCCACCGGTCCGGTCGCAGGCCTTGCCGGCAAGACGGTCGTCGGCGGCGTGATCGACGGCCACAACGTCTGGCGCGCCGACCTCGGAGCGGCCTTCGACACGCTCGAGGCGCTGCAGGCGCTGGTCGGTCCGGGCTCGCGCGTCCTGGCCGGGACGTCGACGTCGCTGCTGCACGTCCCGCACGACGTCCAGGACGAGCCGAACCTCGACCCGACGCTGCGCGGGTGGCTGGCCTTCGCCGATCAGAAGGTCGCCGAGGTCGCCGTCCTCGCGAAGGGTCTCGCCGAGGGCCGGGCTGCGGTCGCCGCCGAGCTCGAGGCGTCCGCGGCCTCGCTGGTCAACCGGACGACGGCGCCCGGTGTCGTGCGCCCCGAGGTGCGCGCGCGTCTCGCCGGCCTGACCGACGCGGACTTCCACCGCGGGGACTACACGGCGCGTGCGGCGGCGCAGCAGGAGCGCCTGCACCTGCCGCCGCTCCCGACGACGACGATCGGCTCGTTCCCGCAGACGCCGGAGATCCGCAAGGCCCGCGCCGCGCACGCCAAGGGCGAGATCAGCACCGAGCAGTACGAGGACGAGATGCGTGCGGAGATCCGCCGCGTCGTCGAGCTCCAGGAGGAGATCGGCCTCGACGTCCTGGTCCACGGCGAGCCCGAGCGCAACGACATGGTGCAGTACTTCGCCGAGAACCTCGACGGGTTCGCCGTCACGCAGAACGGCTGGGTGCAGTCGTACGGCTCACGCTGCGTGCGGCCGCCGATCCTGTGGGGCGACGTGTCGCGTCCGGCGCCGATCACCGTCGGCTGGACCACCTACACGGCCTCGCTCACCGACAAGCCGGTCAAGGGCATGCTCACGGGTCCGGTGACGATCCTGGCGTGGTCGTTCGTGCGGAACGACCAGCCGCTCGGCGACACGGCCAACCAGGTGGCGCTCGCGCTGCGGGACGAGATCGGCGACCTCGAGGCCGCCGGCATCCCGGTGATCCAGGTCGACGAGCCGGCCCTGCGCGAGCTGCTGCCGCTGCGCGCCGCGGACCAGGCCGCCTACCTCGACTGGTCGGTGTCCTCGTTCCGGCTCGCGACGGCGGGGGTGCGTGAGGACCTGCAGATCCACACGCACCTGTGCTATTCGGAGTTCGGCGAGATCATCGGTGCGATCGACGGCCTGGACGCCGACGTCACCTCGATCGAGGCGGCCCGCTCCAAGATGGAGATCCTCGGGGACATCGCCGGCGCGGGCTACCCGCGCGGGATCGGCCCGGGGGTCTACGACATCCACTCGCCGCGCGTGCCGTCGGAGGGCGAGGTCGAGGAGCTCCTGCGCTCGGCGGTCGGGTCGATCGACGTGCGACAGGTGTGGGTGAACCCGGACTGCGGCCTCAAGACCCGCCGCTACGAGGAGGTCACCCCGTCCCTCGAGCACATCCTGGCGGCCACGCGCGCGGTCCGGGAGACGCTCGTCTGACAGGTCCGCCCGACGTCACGTCGAGCATCGACGTCACGTCGAGCATCGAGGTCACGTCGAGCATCGAGGTCACGCCGAGCCTCACGGTCACGCCGAGCACGCTCCCCGACGTGGACGGAGACGCCGCAGACACGCACACGCGTCTGCGGCGTCTCCGTCCTGACCCGAGGGTCAGCTGGTCGACACTCCCTCGTGAGCCGTCGTGCCGATCGTCGCCGGGGTCGAGGCGTGCTGGATCTCGACCTTGCGGGGCTTGGCATCCTCGGCGACCGGGATCGTCAGGGTGAGCACGCCGTCGGCGTACGTCGCGGAGATGGCGTCGAGAGCGAGGCCGCGCCCGAGCGTGACCTGACGGGCGTACGTGCCGCTCGGCCTCTCGTGGGCCAGCCACTGGACGTCGTCCTCGGTGCGAGGCGTGCGCTGGGCGCG
>DATKTF010000082.1:0-3214 GCA_035531255.1 Cellulomonadaceae bacterium | reverse complement strand
GTGCGTGACCCGAGGTTCCAGTCGAGCGTCGAGTAGTACACGTTGGTCAGCAGCGGGCGGTAGGTGAAGAGCGCGATCAGGACGAGGTTCGGACCGGCGAACGCCAGGAACACCAGGTACTCGCGGGTCCGACGGCTCCGGCGCGGCCGTCGGGCTGCGGTCGGAGCGTGCGGCGTCGACCCGACGGGCGACTGGGTCCGCTTCTCGCGCGTGCTGACGACCGTCACGCGGGTGCTCCGTCGAGAAGGACGCGCAACGCACCGACCCGGTCGGTCATCACGGCGTCGACGCCCATGTCGAGCACGAGCTGCAGGTCCGCGTCCTCGTTCGGCGTCCAGCAGCACAGGCCGATGCCGGACGCGTGGAAGGCGTCGACGGTCGCAGGGGCGAGGAGCCGCCAGTACGGGTTGTAGAACTGCGGGCGCAGCGTGGCGACGAGCCGGATGTCCGGGAGGTGAAGGTTCGTGTCGTTCAGGTAGATCGTGGCGTCGCGGTCGGCGGCGCGGATCTCCAGGAGACCCTCGGTGGAGCCGCAGAACGCCGTGCCCTCCGCGCGGTGGCGCCGGACGACGTCGGCGGCGGGGAGCGCCGCGATCGGGTGCTTCTGGTCGATCACGAGCGGGACGCCGGTCTGGGCCGAGAGGTCGAGGAGCTCCTCGAGTCGGGGAACGCGCGTCCCCGCATCGCCCAGCCGCCGGATCTCCGGCCAGGTCAGCGCGGACACCGGCCGAGGGTCGTCCCAGAGCCGCGCGAGCGTGTCGTCGTGCAGGACGACGACCGTGCCGTCGGCCGCGAGCTGGACGTCCACCTCCACGGCATCGGCGCCCTGTCCCATCGCGGCGTGCACGGCGTCGACGGTGTTCTCGCGGTACCCGACGGGGTCGCCGCGGTGGGCGATCGCGAGCACGGGGGTGGCACGGGGCACGGCGGGACCTCCGGGAATGGTGGGGCGGGCGACGCCGCCCGGCCGCGCCAGGAGCGCGGCCCAGCAGGAGTACACACCTCCGGGAGGCGTGCCGGAGGGCCTGCGCGGAACACGTCATCGAGGGTTCATGAGGTGTTCGTCGACGTCACGTGGCTGTCACGTCCGCGTCCCCGCGGCGACACGTACGGGTGGCCCGAGCTCAGCCCGAGCGGTCTTCTCCCCTCGGGCGGCGCGTCGCCACGCGTGACGGTTCGACGTCGCAGCCCTTGCGCCCGCGGGACGGTAGTTTGAGGCCATGCAGCACGCCACCTCGCCCGCGCGCCCGTTCGGAGCGGTGCTGACCGCGATGGTCACACCCATGGACGCCACGGGAGCCGTCGACCTCGACGCCGCCGCCCGCCTCGCCCGTCACCTCGCCGACCACGGTCATGACGGGATCGTCGTGAACGGCACGACGGGCGAGTCTCCGACGACGCACGCGCCGGAGAAGGCGGATCTCGTCCGCACCGTCGTGGACGCCGTCGGCGACAGGGTCGTGGTCGTCGCCGGTGCCGGGTCGAACGACACCTCCCATGCGATCCGGATGGCGGAGCAGGCGCAGGAGGCCGGGGCCCACGGCCTTCTCGTCGTGAGCCCGTACTACTCGCGTCCGTCGCAGGACGGCATCGTCAGGCACACGCTCGCGATCGCCGAGGCGACCTCGCTCCCGGTGATGCTGTACGACGTGCCGGGTCGCACGGGGGTGCGGCTCTCGGCTGCCGCGCTCGACCGGCTCGCGGCGCACGAGCGGATCGTCGCGATGAAGGACGCGACCGGCGACGTCGCCGGCGCCGCGCACATGATCCAACGCACCGGACTCGCCTGGTACAGCGGGGACGACGCCGTGTTCCTGCCGCTGCTCGCGCAGGGCGCGGTCGGGGTGGTCAGCGTCGTCGGGCACGTCGCGGGACTGCAGCTCGCCGAGATCGCCAGGGCCTTCGCCGCCGGTGACAACGTGCGTGCCCTCGAGGTGTTCCGTGCGATCGGCCCGGCGATCCGCGCGCTGAACGGTGCCGGCTTCCAGGCGGTCATGGCCAAGGCGGCGATCGAGATCCTCGGGATCACCACGAGCCGCGAGCTGCGGCTGCCGAACGTCGCAGCGACCGACGGTGAGGCACTCGCGGTCCGGGCGGGGCTGGTCGCGGCCGGTCTGATCGATGCGGTCGGCTCAGCGGAGCGCTGATGTCGCACCCGCACCCCGAGCTCGGTCCGCCTCCCGAGCTCCCGGCCGGCGCACTTCGTGTCGTCGCGCTCGGCGGCCTCGGTGAGATCGGGCGCAACATGGCGGTGCTCGAGCACGCCGGCCGCCTGCTCGTCATCGACTGCGGTGTGCTGTTCCCGGAGGACCGCCACCCGGGCGTCGACCTGATCCTCCCGGACTTCGACTACCTCCGCGGCCGCCTCGACGACATCGAGGCGATCGTGCTCACGCACGGGCACGAGGACCACATCGGTGCCGTCCCGTACCTGTTGCGCCTCCGTGCGGACATCCCGCTGGTCGGCTCGCAGCTCACGCTGGCCTTCGTCGAGGCGAAGCTCCGCGAGCACCGGATCGCTCCGTCGTCGCTGACGGTGCGCGAGGGGCAGATCGAGCGTCTCGGGGTGTTCGAGTGCGAGTTCGTCGCCGTGAACCACTCGATCCCCGATGCCCTCGCAGTGGCGGTGCGCACCGCCGCCGGCACGGTCCTGCACACCGGCGACTTCAAGATGGACCAGCTCCCTCTCGACGGCCGGGTCACGGATCTGCGCGCGTTCGCCCGGCTCGGGGAGGCCGGGGTCGATCTCTTCATGGTCGACTCGACCAACGCGGAGGTCCCCGGGTTCGTCTCCTCCGAACGCGAGATCGGTCCGGTGCTGGACGGCGTCTTCGCGAGCAGCGAGCGCAGCATCGTCGTCGCGTCGTTCGCCTCGCACGTGCACCGGGTCCAGCAGGTGCTCGACGCCGCGCACGCGCACGGCCGCCGGGTCGCGCTCGTCGGCCGGTCGATGGTGCGCAACATGACGATCGCCGCGGAGCTGGGACACCTGCGGGTCCCGGAAGGCGTCCTCGTCGACATCAAGAAGGTCGACACCGTCCCGGACGACGAGATCGTCCTCATGTGCACCGGGTCCCAGGGTGAGCCGATGGCAGCGCTGTCCCGGATCGCGAACCAGGACCATGCGATCTCGGTCGGCCCGGGGGACACGGTGATCCTCGCGTCGTCGTTGATCCCGGGGAACGAGAACGCCGTCTACCGGGTGATCAACGGT
>DATKTF010000081.1:0-4861 GCA_035531255.1 Cellulomonadaceae bacterium | reverse complement strand
GGCACCGCGACCTCCGCGTCGTCCGCAGGCGAGATCCCGTCGAGCGGCACGGGTGGGACTCCAGCGGACCAGAGGTCCGCAGCCGACGAGGGTCGTGGCGTCCGGCGCCTGGCCAGCGCCGTCGCCGCTCACCCGTTCGCGTCCGCTGCTCCCGCGCTCGGTCCCTCGCTCGTGAGCCGTCGCACGACGTCCCACCGACTGCTGCGGGCGCTCGGCGCGCCGGTGCGGGTCCGGGTCTCCGGCGCGGCTCCCATCACGGCGCCGGGCGGTTACCGGTCCTGGCGTCGGGAGACGGACGGGGTCACGGCGCCGTTGCGGAGGTCGACCGCGACCGGGGCCGGTCGTGCCGCCGCGGGCGCACCGGGCCCCACGGCCCGGACCGCAGCCCCGGCGCCCTCTGCGGCGGAGCCGGCACCCGGCGTGCGACGTGCCACGGCGTCGAGCCGGATCGAGGGCCCTGCGCACCGTGCCGCGCCGGACGTGTCGAGCCAGACGGGCTCGAGCCAGACGGGCTCGAGCCAGCAGGTGTCGAGCCGGCAGGGCTCGAGCCGGCAGGGCTCGGGCCAGCAGGGCTCGGGCCAGCAGGTTCCGAGCCCGATGCGCTCGGACGAGGCCCCCGGACCCGGCCGGGGTCAACAGGTCGCGGCTGCGGTCGCGGCGACGCCGGCGGCGGATTCAGGCGTGACAGACCGGACGACGACCGCCCCTGCGGCGACTTCCGGCGCCGCAGGGGCGCCGCACGCCGAACGGCACGAGGCGGCAGACGTGGCGCGGACGGTGCGCCGGTACAGCGGGTTGCCGGTCGCCGTCGATCGGCTCGCGGTGCGCCGCGCATCGCACGACGTCCTTCTCACCTCGGGCGCAAGCGTCGGACGCCTCGTGCGCCCGGGCCTCGCCGCCGCCGCACGCTCAGCGGACAGCCCTGCCACGCGTCGCCCGGAGTCCGGCCCGTCTTCACGGCCGTCGGCCGATGGCCTGTCGGTCCCGGGCCCCACGCGGTCGGTCGGTCCCTCGACGCGGGCGGCCGCAGCCGGGCGATCGGGCACCG
Source organism: Cellulomonadaceae bacterium (assembly GCA_035531255.1). Classification (GTDB taxonomy): domain Bacteria; phylum Actinomycetota; class Actinomycetes; order Actinomycetales; family Cellulomonadaceae; genus JAJDFX01. The sequence continues at coordinate 3,813 of DATKTF010000081.1, read as the reverse complement.
CGTCCTTGCGTCGTCTCGCCGGGCCGCGACTCTCCTCCGCGTCGCCGGGCGTCTCAGGAGGTCAGGGCGATCCGAGACCGCAGGACCGCTCAGGACCGCAGGACCGCTCAGGACCGCAGGCTCTCTCGAGGAGCGTGCGTTCGTCGGGGCTGCAAGGAGCCGCCGGACGTCCGTTCTCCGGCGGCTCAGCCGGTTCCATGCACGCATGGGGCAGCTCGTCCGGCTCCGCCACCGGGTCGCCGAGCCGTCGCGGCGCGGCCATTCGCCGCGCGTTCCACGACTCCGGGGACGTCGCCGGTCGCACCTGGTCGCTGGGCATCGTCAGCCCTCCCGTCTCCGGGTCCGCCCGTCCGTGGGCATCGGTGCATCGGCAGGGTCCTGGCGGGAATCGCACCGCGGTGCTCGACGGTCAACCGGCAGGTGGGAGCCCCCACTCGGCGGCGACGCCGACGTCCGGTCCGTACGCCCCGGGTGCACCGACGTCGACCGGGCCCGGCTCGCCCGCGCGGCGACCGGAGGGATCCCCGGTGCCCCTGCTCGGCTTGCGGCGGAGCGCTCCCCCTCCGGTCGACCTCGCCGGAGTGACCCCGGCGATCCGTCGGGCGGTCATGCCACCCCGATCGGCGCCGTCACCAGTTGTCCCCCTGCCGGCGGTCCCGGGTGCGGCGTCGACCGCTCCGGTGAACGGCGCGACACCGGCGGACGTCGTGCGTGGGAGAGGCAGATCGGCAGCGGGAGACCGAACGTCCGTTCCTGCGACACTGGCGGCCCTCGTGGCTGCGGAGGCCGCCGGCGCGTTCTCGTCCCCGAGCACATCGACGTCGACCGGCACCATTGCCCCGCCGACGATCCGCCGTATCACCAAGGGAGCCGACATGAGCACGAGCGTGGAGGGCAACCCGGCCCGGGGGTATCACTCGTACTCCGCCGACTACCTCGGGGTGGGCGGGCTCGACCCGGAGGTCGTGGACACGCTCGTGGATCGCGTCGTGGAACGGATCGAGGGCCGCGTCGTCGAGGAGCTCGAGCGCCGCGGGCGCCGCGCGATGCCGGGGGTCTTCTGATGTCCAACGAGAAGGCATTCCTCGAGATCGAGGGCGGGGAACGGCTGCCGTGCCTGTTCAACCCCGCCCAGCTGGCGATCAGCCGGAGCAACAGCTGGGCGGGCGAGTCCATGCCGGGCCGTGGCGTGCCCCGGCTGCGCTACTCGGGCGCCAAGCCCGGGACGATGTCGGTCGAGCTGTTCTTCGACACGACCAATGACGGCAGCGACGTCACGAAGTACACCGGGAAGATCCTCGCGCTCATGGAGGTCGACCCGTCGCTGCCGGGGGCGAACGAAGCGACCCACAACGCGCGACCCCCGTACGTCACGTTCCACTGGGGCGACCTGCACTCCTACAAGGCGGTGATCGCGCACCTGGACCTGACGTTCACCTACTTCTCGTCGACCGGCACCCCGCTGCGTGCCACGCTGGCGCTGGTGCTCCGCCAGTACGAGGAGTCGAAGGCCTTCGGACGGCAGAACCCGACGTCCGGCACGCCCCGGCCGCACCGGGTGCACCGGGTGCAGCCGGGCGAGACGCTCGACCGGATCGCGGCGCGTTACTACGGCGACTCGACGCAGTGGCGCACGCTCGCGACGGCGAACGGCATCGAGGACCCGCTCGCGCTCCGACCGGGCGCTCAGCTGTCGATCCCGCAGCTGGAGGCCTGACCGTGTCTCAATCCCCGCCGGACTCCGACGGCATGTCGTTGTTCCCGGCGATCACGGCGAACGGCGCCGAGCTCCCGGACACCGTGCAGGTCGTCGAGCTCCGGATCCGCCGCGCCGTTCGGACCATCGGCCGGTGCACCCTGCGGTTCTTCGACCCGGGCTACGAGCTGACCACGTCGGGAAAGATCAAGGTCGGTACCTCGATCCGAGTGGCGGCCAAGGCCGACTCGCGCGGCGCGACGACGGCCACGGTGTTCGAGGGCAAGGTCACGTCGATGGGCGTCGAGACCCGAAACGCCGATCAGCCTGAGCTGGTCGTCATCGCCGAGGACGTCGCGTACGAGCTCAGCCGCTCCGCGCGGGCCGCGACCTACCTCAAGCAGACCGCCTCGCAGATCATCTCGAAGGCGCTCTCGGACGCGAACGTGAAGAGCAGCGTCGTCAGCACGACGGGCATGCTCGACTACACGCTCCAGACGGACTCCAACCTGGCGTTCGTCGACGAGCTGTGCCGTCGCAACGGGCTCGACTGGGAGGTCGACGGGTCGACGTTCCACGTGTGGGCCGCCCCCGGCGCGTCGGAGCCGGAGGTCCCGACCTCGCCTCCGGTCTCGACGCTGGCCATCGGGAACGACCTGCTGGAGTTCTCCGCGAAGGTCTATGGGGATGCGCCGCAGACCGTGACGGTTCGCGGGTGGGACCACCTGAACAAGCAGGAGGTCGTGGGGAAAGCGACGCTTGCCCGGAAGGGCGTGCCCGATGGTCTGAGCAGCATGCTCGAGGCGCACTCGATCCCGGAGGCAACAGTCCTGGACGCACAGGCCGGGCCCGTCGACCAGTCGGATGCGAAGGTCCTGGCGATCGCCTCCAGCGCGGCGACCGGGACCGTCCTCGCCCGCGGCGTCTGCCCGGTGAACCCGTTGCTCCGGCCGGGGGTGACGGTGACGGTCGCCAACGCCGGGCCGGCCTCCGGCGACTACTACGTGCGAGAGGTGGAGCACACCTACCGTGGCTCCGGCTTTCACACGGCGTTCGTCGCGGGGGACCGGGAGCCCGGGTCGATCGTGGCGTCCCAGGGCGCTCCCGCGACGTCGAGCTTCCGGCACGACGGGGTCGTCGTGGGCCTGGTCTCCGCGATCTCGGACGACCCCGACAACGCCGGGCGGGTCAAGGTGTCCCTCCCCGGGCTCGACGCGACCATCGAGTCCCAGTGGGCGCGTCTGGCCGTCCTGGGTGGCGGAGCCAAGCGGGGGATGGTGTTCCTCCCGGAGGTCCACGACGAGGTGCTCGTGGCGTTCGAGGGCGGCGACGTCCGCCGACCCGTCGTGCTCGGTGGGCTGTTCGGGAAGAAGGACGCGATACCAGCGGAGCTCGTCGCGGACGGGGCGGTCGCGCACCGGCGTCTCACGTCCCGGCTCGGTCACGTCGTCGAGCTCGCCGACGGCACGGAGCCGAGCACGCAGCACATCCGACTGGCGCTCGCCGGCAACGCGATCAGCCTGCGTCTCGGCAAGGACCGTGCCGACCTCAAGCTCCCGTCGGGAGTGCCGCTCAAGATCGTCTCGGGCGAGTCGTCGATCGAGCTCGACGGCAATGGCGCGATCACGCTCTCCGGGACCACGATCGCCCTCAAGGGCCAGCAGAGCGTGACGATCGAGGGGATGGAGGTGACCGCGAAGGCGACGACCAAGTTCGCCGCGTCCGGCGCCCAGGTCGAGGTCAAGGGTGAGGCGACGGCGACCCTCCAGGCCAGTGGCATCACGGCCGTCAAGGGAGCGATGGTGCAGATCAACTGATGGAGACCTCCAGCCCGAACCCCTTGGCCGGCACCGCGGGACGCGACGCGTCCTTCATCGGGCGCGGCTTCAGCTGGCCGCTCGAGGTCGACCACCGCGGAGCGATCCGCTTGACCCAGGGAGCCGAGGACCTCGACCGGTCGATCCGGGTCGTGCTGCTGACGGCACCCGGCGAGCGCGTCATGCGACCGCAGTTCGGCTGCCGGATCTGGGACCTGATGTTCGAGCCCGTCACCCCGAACCTGCTCGGTCTGATCGCCGAGGCGGTCCGCGACGCCCTCGCCCAGTGGGAGCCGCGCA
>DATKTF010000080.1:0-11037 GCA_035531255.1 Cellulomonadaceae bacterium | reverse complement strand
TGCTCGCGTACGCCGGGTCGCTGCGCGGTCACGTGACCGTCGCCGACGCGATGAGGGACGAGACGTGCCGCGGCTGGCTCGAGGAGTGGTGGGACGCCGCCTCCGGGCACCTGACGCTGCCGGTGAGCGAGATCGCCGCGTATCGTGCGGCGCTGACCGAACGGTTCGCGAACCCGCGCATGCAGCACCGGTTGGACCAGATCGCGTTCGACGGCTCGCAGAAGCTCCCGATCCGTACCCTGCCGACGTTGCGTCACGAGGTCGCCGCCGGACGGATCCCGCCGGGGGCCACGCGACCCGTCGCGGCGTGGATCTGCCACCTGCGCGGACTCGGTGCCCGGGTCACCGATGCGCGCGCGGAGACGTTCGTCCCGCTCGCGAACGGCCCGCTCGCGGAAGCGGTACCTCGCGTGCTCGACTCCCTCGACCCCACGCTGGCCGCCGACGGAGCCGTGGTCGCGGCGGTGCTCGACCAGACCCGCGAGCTCGAACGAGCGGAGACGGCGCGGGAGGTCGTCCCCGCACGTTGACAGAGTCCACGAAGACCAGCGAGACCACGGGGACGGCTGGACCATCGCGGCTCCAGGGGCCGCACGGCTCCCGGAGTCCGGAGTGATCCACACGACACCGCAGGGATCCACAGATCGAGGAGACGGACATGGAGCACACCTGGCGATGGTTCGGTCCCGCGGACCCCATCACGCTGGCGGACATCCGGCAGACCGGCGCGACGGGCGTCGTCACGGCCCTGCACGAGATCCCCAACGGTGAGGTGTGGCCCGAAGCCGCGATAGCTGCGCGGCGACGGCTGATCGAGGATGCCGGACTGACCTGGTCCGTGGTCGAGAGCGTGCCGGTGCACGAGGACATCAATACCGGTGGTCCGGACCGGGACCGGTGGATCGCGGCCTACCAGGAGACCCTCCGGCACCTGTCCCTCCAGGGCATCGACGTGGTCTGCTACAACTTCATGCCCGTCCTCGACTGGACGCGCACCGACCTGCGCCATGTGCTCCCGGACGGGCGCTGGGCGCTGCGGTTCGACCAGGAGGCGTTCGCGGCCTTCGACCTGGTCATCCTCGCCCGCGAGGGAGCGACAGCCGAGTACACCCCGGCGGAGGTCGAGGCGGCGCGCGCCCATGCGGAGCGCCTCTCGGTGGCCGAGCGTGACCTGCTGGTCCGCACGATCATCGCCGGTCTCCCGGGCTCGGAGGAGGCATACACGCTCGACACGCTCCGAGCGCGGCTGGCCCTGTACCGGGACGTCGACGCGACCCGGCTGCGGGAGAACCTGGGGTACTTCCTGCGTGCGGTCGTGCCGGTGGCCGAGGAGGTCGGGGTGCGGCTGGCGATCCACCCGGACGACCCGCCGCGTCCGCTCCTCGGCCTGCCGCGCGTGGTCTCGACCGAGGCGGACGCGGAGTGGCTGCTCGACGCGGCGCCGAGCGTCGCCAACGGTCTGACGTTCTGCACCGGTTCGTACGGGGTCCGGCCCGACAACGACCTCGTGGCGATGGCGACCCGGTTCGCCTCGCGGATCTACTTCGCACACCTGCGGTCGACCGAGCGCGAGGCGAACCCGCTCAGCTTCCACGAGGCCGACCACGCGGGCGGCGACGTCGACATGGTCGGGGTGATCTCGGCGCTCGTCACCGAGGAGCGCCGACGCCGGCGCGAGGGCGGTCCGCGGATCCCGCTCCGGCCGGACCACGGGCACCAGATGCTCGACGACCAGAGTCGCCAGACCAACCCCGGGTACTCCCTGATCGGACGTCTTACGGGACTCGCCGTGCTCCGCGGTATGGAGGCCGCCGTCAACCGCCTGCTGCCCTGACGGCCGAGACGCGAACGTACCGATCCGCCAGGTACTCGTCGACCCACGCCGGGCAGCTGCGCCAGTGCCCGTCGTCTCCGCGCGCTGCCCGCAGGCGCCCGCGTTGCGCCGCGTTGCGGAGCGCGATCCTGCTGACCCCCGGGCGTTCGAGCTCGGTGAGGCCGACCAGTGTCGTGGTCGACCCCTGCACGACCGCCTCGATCCGGGAGGCGTTGTCGAGGACGCTGCGGGCGAACAGCTCCGCGAGGCTGCCGTGGTCGCCGGTGTCGGCCTGGCGCAGCGCACGCGTGTAGCGCGTCCGGTCGCGGGCCGCGACGATCACGGGGGCATGGCCGTTCCGGACCAGGACGAGGTTCACGAGGAGTCGACCGACCCGACCGTTCCCGTCGACGAAGGGGTGGAGCTGCTCGAACCGGGCATGGGCGACGGCGACGTGGTCGATCAGCTCGGTCGTCGAGGTCGGGGCGGCGTTGGCGACGTCGATCCAGTCGGCGAGCCGTTGCTCGACCGTCGCGAAGGACGGTGTGCGTAGCCAGCCGGCGAACGGTCGGACGTCGCGTGCCCGCAACGTCCCGGGAACGGTGTCGAGCGCGACGTCGCGCGCGCGGGCGACATCCCAGGCCGGCCGGAGTGCGAGGCGGTGGAGCTGTCGGACCTCGGCGAGGGTCATCGACGCGACGGGAGATCGGTCGACCGCGTCTCGCGCCTGCGAGTGCACCCACGCTGCGGCCTGGGCATATCCCGTCACCTCCAGGTAGTCGGCGAGGAGATGATCTCCGACGGCGCCGCCGTCGTTCAGAAGCTTCTCGACCTCGTGCCGGGACAACGGGTTCCCGGCCAGGGCGGTGGACGCATGCGCCTCCTGAAGCCGGAGCTCGTCCCAGGCGCCAGGCGCGTCGCGGGGGGCTCGTAGACCGCCGCTGTGGCCTCTGACCTGCATGATCGCTGCATCGAGCCGGGCGCGGACCGCATCTCGTCGATTCTCCGGAAGAATCGACGACGCGATGTTGCTGCGTGGGAGCACATCTGATTACAGCACAGCAGATGAGCGACGACCGAGGCGACACCCGCCGGAGTTGCTGCGATGCGACACGATTCGGCAGAGCGCAGCACGAAGAGGCGCACGGAACTTTCGGAGAAACGGAACGTGCGGAGAGCCGGCGCGTGTCGCCCTGGTCGAGCTAGCCGAGGATCTCGGCGAAGAACTCCTTCATCGCGGTCCAGCTCCGCCGCTCGGCGGTCGGCTGGAACTGCGAGCCGTGCTCGGGAGCGTCGGTTCCGGGCACCGTGAACGCGTGCATCGCGCCGGAGTAGGTCACGACCTGCCACTCGACGTCGGGGGCCTGCCGGAGCTCGTCCTGCCAGGCCGCGACGGCGGAGTCGGGGACGACGGGATCCGACGCGCCGGTGAGGACGAGGACCGACGCCCGGATCGCGGCCGCCTCTCCGGGCGGCCCCGTCTGCAGCCCGCCGTGGAACGACACCACGCCGGCGACGTCCGCCCCCGACCGGGCGAGCTGGAGCACGGTCGATCCGCCGAAGCAGTAGCCGATCGCCGCGAGCCGGGACGCGTCGACACCGGGCTCTGCCGCGAGCCGGGCGAGACCGGCGTGTGCTCGTGCGCGCAGCAGCGGAAGGTCGCGATAGAACCCGCGCGCCAGCTCGGACGCCTCGGTGCCGGTCGTCGGGCGGACGCCCTCGCCGAAGATGTCGGCAGCGAGGGCCACGTAACCGAGGCGCGCGAGCATCTCGCACCGCACGCGCACGTGGTCGCCCACACCGAACCAGTCGTGCACCACGAGCACCCCGGGGTACGGACCGTCACCGTCCGGTGCCGCGAGGTGACCCAGGAGGGTCGTGCCGTCGTGCTCGTAGCGCACCTCCGCGGTCCGCAGCGCGAACGGTGGGACGGGCTCACGGTCACGCAGGGCGGCGAGATCAGGGTGCAGGGGCTCGGAGATCGAGGAAGTCACGGCATCATCGTGCGGCCTGTCACGCGCGGCGTGCGGCACCGCTCCCGGCGCGCCGCGCCAGGTGTCACGAGGTCAGGCGCAGGACCGGCGTCCCGTCCAGGAGCGTGATCTGCACCACGGCGACGTCGGAGCGCGGGAGGGCCGTGCCGCTCGTGAACGTCACCTCGGCGCCCGCGTGTGCCGTCCAGGTTCCCAGGTCGTGGACGACCCCGTTCCGGTCGACCGCCTGCAGCCCGTAGGTCGCGTCGGTCGACCAGGACCCGCTCGCGGTGTACCGGCAGTCGAGCGCGATGCGCGTCCCCCACGGGACGTCCTCGAGCGCGGCGGTCGCCGTGAGCGGCGTTGCCATGACCGCCGTCATCGCCACCGGCTCGGCACCGCCGCGGGGTGTGCGAACCAGCAGCGAGACCACCAGCACGAGGGCCACCAGGCTCGCGGCCGCGACCCCGGTCAGTGCGCCCACGACCCACCGGCGGCGGCGTCCGGCGCTGGTCGCCCGGCGCAGCAGCCCCGGCAGAAGGGTGTCGGGGACGGGTGACACCACCGGCTCCTCGAGATCATGCTCGGTCAGGCCCGCCAGCGCGGCCGACAGGCCCGTGAGCTGACCGACGCGCTCGGCGCATGAGCCGCACGTCGCGAGGTGGGCCTCGAACGCGGCCGTCTCGTCGTCGGACAGCAGACCCAGCACGTACGCCGCGTCGTCGTGCTCGAACGGGTCGGGTCTCGCGGTCATGCCTCACCTCCCATGGCGATGACGGCCGCGCGGAGAGCGTGCAGCGCGTAGTGCGTGCGTGACTTGACCGTGCCCGGCGGGATGCCGAGCCGCTCGGCCGCGTCGGCGATCGAGGCACCGCGGAGGTAGCACTCGAGCAGCACCTCCCGGTGGTCGATCGACAGCGTGCGCAGTGCGGCGAGGATCAGCTGGCGGTCGACGGACCGGTTCGTCTCGTCGTCGACCGGGCGCTCGGGGAGCTGGTCGGTGACGAGCTCCGGGCGACGGTTCGCGGCGCGCCACTCGTCGATCGCGATGCGCCTGGCCACGGTGAACAGCCAGCCGCGCGCGGAGCCCTCGGTCTCGTCGAGCACCTCCGGGTGGCGCCAGGCCCTCAGCAGCGTCTCCTGGACGACGTCCTGCGCGCGGGCGTGGTCGCCCCCGGTCAGACCGACCGCATACGTCCACAGCGCTCGACCGTACTGGTCGTGCAGTGCGCGCAGCAGGTCCGCGTCGGTGGTGCCCACGCTCGCGAGACTAGCCACGGTCGCCGCCGTCGGTCCTCCGACGGACCGCGAGCGGGTGAGACGGTTCGCTCCGACCACTCGGTCGGACCCCGACCGTCGGTCGCTGCCGGACGAGAAGGACGGTCGCGCCGAGCCCGAAGACGACCGCGCCGTAGTCCCCGACCTGTGCCAGGACCTGGAGCGTGCCGCCGGCGGTCTCGTGCACGCCGGCGAGCCCGTGGAGCACGGAGATCCAGAACGCGCCCGCCGTGGCGGTGCCGAGCCCGGCGGCGGCGACCAGCGGCAGCCAGTGCCTCCACACCAGGACGCCGAGGGCGATGCCCAGCGCCGCGACGGCGTTCAGCACGAACAGCGGGCCGACGACGGGGACGTCTCGGAACCCCTGGGCCCACAGGTCCAGATGGACCACGCCGGTGAGCATCGCCGCAGCCGCGGCGAGCCCGCGCATCATCTCGACGATCGGCGTCCTCATGCCCCTCACCACGTCGGCCGGACCCGTTCGGTTCACCGGCCGTGCGGTGACCGATCGCGTCGTACGTGAGGTGAACCGGAGCCGGTCGCGCGTCGTGTGCCAGGAGGTCAGCCCGTCCTGCGCATCGACCGGACGCCCGTCCGGCAGAAGGAGGCCCTCATGCTTCGTCACCTCGATCAGATCCCGACCCGGTTCGGTCGGGTCGTCGTTCCGGTCGCACTCGTCGCCGTTCTCGCCGCGGCCTGCAGCGCAACCCCCACGACGGCGACGCCCGCCGTCTCGTCGCCCGGGGCCGCGGCCTCGTCGACCACGGCCTCCGCCGCCGTGACGATCGGCACGCAGTCCGGCGCGCACGGCACCTATCTGACGGATGGCGCCGGTCGCGCGCTGTACCTGTTCATGAGCGACACCGCGACCACGTCGACCTGCAGCGGCGCGTGCGCCACCGCGTGGCCGCCGTTCACCGCGACCGGCACCCCGGCGGTCACCGGCAGTGCGACGGCGTCGAAGCTGGGCAGCCTCACCCGCGCGGACGGCACCATGCAGGTCACGTACGGAGGTCACCCGCTGTACTACTTCGCGCCCGACACCGCGCCGGGCCAGACCAAGGGCCAGGGCAAGAACGGGTTCGGCGCGTTGTGGTGGTTGGTCGACCCGGCCGGTTCGGCGATCACCACCACGTCGCCCTCCGCGAGCTCCGGCTACTGACCGGCGGGCACCCGCAGCGTCGCCCGGTTGTTCCGCACGCCGCGGACCAGGTCGATCACGCCGATCACGAGAGCCAGCCCGGTGATGGCCGCGCAGGCTCGCAGGCCGTGGCTCACCGCGACCGCGGGGTCCCCGGTCGTGCGCAACCCCGCGAAGTAGAGCGAGCCGATCGCGGCGATCCCCGTCGCCGTGCCGAGGCGCTGACCGGTCTGCAGGACTCCACCGGCGGCCCCGGCGCGCTGGACGGGCACCTGCGCGAGCGTCAGCGTCTGGTTCGGGGAGATCACGAGCCCACTGCCGAGGCCCGCGAGCAGCAGGGGGAGCGCGGTCCACCAACCGAGGTCGGACGCCGCGCCGTGGTGGTCGATCACGGTGTCCGTCACGAGGATGCCGACGATGAACAGCACGAGGCCGGCCACGACGAGGCTCCGCCCGAACCGGTGCACGAGGCGACCGCCGATCAGTGCGGCTGCCGCCGAGCCGAGGGCGAACGAGGTGATCGCGACGCCGGCGAGCAGGGGCGAGTACCCGAGCCCGTTCTGGAAGTACAGCGTCAGCACGAAGAAGATCCCGGTGAACCCGGTGAAGTACACCAGTGCGAGCGTCGCGCCCGCCGTGTAGCTGGCCAGGCGGAACAGCGAGACGTCGACCATCGGGGCGCGTCCGCGAGCGAGGTACCGGCGCTCCCACCAGGCGAATCCGCCGAGGATCGCGAGACCCGCCGCGATCCAGATCGCATCCGTCGCGCGCCAGGCCTCGCCGCTCACCAGCGGCCACAGGATCGCCACGACACCGGCGCCGAGGGCGAGGACGCCGACCGGGTCGAGATCGCGGTCACCGGCTGCGGTCGGGCGCCGCGACGGCGGGAGGTACCGGTACGCGAGGACGATCGCGAGCGCCCCGACGGGGACGTTGACGAAGAAGATCCAGCGCCAGCCCACGTCCACGCCGAACACGGCGATGAGGGCGCCCCCGAGCACCGGTCCGATCGCGGTCGAGATGCCGATGACCGTGCCGAGCCGCCCGAAGGCCCGACCGCGTTCCTGACCCCGGAAGAGCTGCTGGATCAGGCCCGAGACCTGCGGGTTGATGATGCCCCCGCCGACGCCCTGCAGCAGGCGGGCGAGCACGAGCCACGTCGGGTTCGGCGCGATCCCGGCGAGCATGCTGCTCACGGTGAAGACCACCACGCCGACGACGAACAACGTCCGCCGTCCACGCATGTCGCCGAGCCGTCCGGCGGCGACGAGCACCAGGCCGAAGCTCAGGGCATAGCCCGACACGATCCACTGCAGCTCGCCGTCGCTCGCGCCGAGACCGGCTCGGATCGACGGGAGCGCGACGTTGACGATGCTCACGTCCAGCAGGGTCATGAACCCGGCGGTCAGGCAGACCGTGAGCGCCTTCCAGCGCTGCGGGTCCGGCTCGTACGTCGTCTCGTCCGCGGTGCCGGTCACCGACGCAATCTACCTGTGCCCGCCCGCACCACGGTGCAGGGCCCGAGGTCCCCCCGGTGGCGACGCGATGTCAGTCCGGCACCCGCTCGAGCACGAAGACCGGGATCTCGCGCGTCGTCCTGCGCTGGTAGGCGGCGTAGTCGGGGTACGCCGCGACGGCGCGCTCCCACCAGAGCGCCTTCTCGTCCCCGTGCACTTCGCGCGCGACCATGTCCCACGTCTGCGGGCCGTCCTGCAGCTCGACCTCGGGGTGGTGGACCACGTTCGCGTACCACGCGGGGTTCTTCGGGGCGCCGCCGAGGGACGCGACGATCGCGTACGTCCCGTCGTGCTCGACGCGCATGAGCGGCGTCTTCCGGAGCTTGCCCGACGATGCTCCGACCGAGGTGAGGATCACCACCGGCATCCCGCGCAGGGTCAGCCCCTGGGTGCCGCCCGACGACTCGTACAGCTCGACCTGCTCGCGGGCCCACGCCGTTGAGCCCGGCTCGTACTCTCCGACAAGAGGCATGGACCCAGGAGACCTCACGCCTCGCGACGGCGCAAGGCCACCGACCCGGACCCGGTCCCCGACGCCCGCCTGGTGCCGCGCGCGTGCCGCACCGCGAGCCACAGGACCGGGACGACGAGCGCGCCGGAGATCCCGGCGAGCCATGCGAAGCCGAGAGCCACCATGATCGCACCGGACCCGATCGCCCCGACCGCCGCCGCGGCGTTCATCGCCGAGTCGCCCGCACCCTGCACGAGCGGGCGTGACGCGGCCGGCACCGACTGCGACAGCATGGTCGAGGCCGGCACGGTGACGATCGACCAGCCGAGACCGAGCAGGAACAGTCCCACGACGACGACACCGGCCGACGACGGCGCCGCCACGTTGAGGACCGCGGACAGCGCGAGGACGCCCTGACCGGCCAGGATCACGGGCATCCGACCGAACCGGTCCGCCGCCGACCCGACGAGCGGGGCGAACGCATACATGCCGAGCACGTGCACGCTGATCGTGATGCCGACGATCGTGATCGAGTGACCGTGCATCGCGAGGCTCACCGGCGTCATCGTCATGACCGAGACCATCGCGACGTGCGCGAGGACCAGGGCGGCCAGGGCGAACCTCGCGTCGGGCACCTGGCGGATCTCGCCGAGGGCTCGGCGCAGGTTCACCGGCGACGGCGCGGGGCCGGTGGCGGGAGCGGTGTCGCGATGCTCGGCGGCGACCGCCAGCGGGTCGGGCCGCATGCGGAACCACACGGTCGCCGCCGTCACGGTGAGGAGCACCGCACCGATGACGAACGCGCCGGACAACGCGGGCAGCCCGAGCCGGGTCTCGACGGCCTTGCCCGGGATCCCGAGGTTCGGCCCGAGCACCGCGCCGAGGGTCCCGACCCACACGACGAGCGACAGGCTGCGCGCGCGGTGCGCGGGAACGGCGAGGTCGGTCGCCGCGAAGCGCGACTGCAGACCGGCGGCGGACCCTGCTCCGAGCGCCATCATCCCGACGACCATCACGAGCACCGACGTGGTCGCCGCGGCGACGACCAGCAGCGCGGCGCCGACCGCCGCCGCACCCCACGCGAGGGTCAGCGCGCGACGACGCCCGTGCCGTGCGGCGAGCATGCCGAGCGGGAGAGCCAGCAGCGCCGCCCCGATGGTGACCGACGCGCGTGCGATGCCGGCCCAGGCCTCCGACCGAGTGACCTCCTGGGCGAGCAGGACCCCGATCGACGGTGCGGCGCCGATGCCGAGCGACCCGAGCACCTGAGCCACGAGAAGGACCCGGAGGGTGCGCCGACGGGCCACCGCGACCTCCGGCAGGTCGAGCCAGGAGGCGTCGGAACCCTCGGCTGCGGCCGTGGCGTCCTGCACGCCGGTCCGGCGGTGCGCGACGTCCCCTGCGACGATTCCTGCAACGACTGCTGCGAGGTCCGCTGTCGACCTCGCGGTCGTCGATCCCGATGCTTCCGGTTCCACGGAGAGACCTTATGCCCCCACCGGTATCCGCCCGTCGCGGACGTCCCGCACGCCGAGGGCGACCTGCTCGGGCCGCGACGACATCAAGGGCAGACTGGGCGCATGACGAGTGACGACCAGATCGTGCGGAGCCGGCTCTGGCGGGACGGCGTCCTCGAGGCGGAGGACTTCCCGTTCGAGCGGACCTCCGACTATCTGAGCCAGGAGGACTGCCTGGTCTGGGTCGACCTGTGCGCCCCGGACCCCGCGCACCTGAGCGAGCTGGCCCAGGAGCTCGCTCTCGACCCGCTCGCCGTCGAGGACGCCCTGGCGCGGCAGGAGCGGGTCAAGTCGATCCGGTACGCGACGCACACGTTCCTCACGGTCTACGCCACGTCCCTCGCCGACCGCGACGCGTCCCCGGCGTTGCGCGAGTCGGGGCTGCGGATCTCGCGGGTCTCGGTGTTCGTCCTGCCTCGCGGGATCGTGACGGTCCGACAGGGACCCGGCTTCGACGTCGACGAGGTCGTGCGTCGCTGGGACGACAATGCCGACGTGCTCAAGCACGGGGTCGGCGCGCTGGTGCACGGGCTGCTCGACGTCGTCGTGGACGGACACTTCGAGGCGGTGGAGATCCTCGACGACGAGATGGAGGGGCTCGAGGACCGACTGTTCGACGACCGTGCGTCGACGAACGAGCTGCAGCGCCAGACGTACCGGATCCGCCGTGACCTCGTCGAGCTCCGCCGGGTGGTGCTCCCGATGCGCGAGGTCGTGAACACCGTGCTGCGCCGCCACAGGGACCTCAACGCGCCGTCGGAGCTCGACGCGTGGTACGACGACCTGTACGACCACGTCCTGCGCGCCTCGGAGTGGACGGAGTCGTTGCGCGACATGATCACGACGATCTTCGAGACCAACCTGTCGCTGCAGGACGCCCGCCTGAACACCGTCATGAAGAAGCTCACCGCATGGGCCGCGATCATCGCGGTGCCGACGGCCGTCACGGGGTACTTCGGTCAGAACGTGCCGTACCCGGGCTTCGCGCAGCACTCCGGGTTCGTGCTGAGCGTGATCGTGATCGTGGCGCTCGCCCTCGGCCTGTACGTGTCGTTCAAGCGCCGCGACTGGCTCTGATCGTCTCGTCGCTGCGGTGGGGGCGTCCGGCATGCAGCTGGAGGCCGCTGGTCACGAGCGGGAAGTGGCTGAACGCCTGCGGCATGTTGCCGAGCTGACGACCCGCGACGGGGTCCCACTCCTCGCTGAGCAGCCCGACGTCGTTGCGCAGCTCGAGCAGCCGCTCGAACAGCTCGGTCGCGTCCCGCTGGCGACCCGCGAGGTGCAGCGCGTCGACCAGCCAGAACGAGCACGCGAGGAAGAGGCCCTCGCCGCCCGGCAGCCCGTCGT
>DATKTF010000079.1:0-2953 GCA_035531255.1 Cellulomonadaceae bacterium | reverse complement strand
AACCGCGCTCTTGGAGTACCTCCGCACCGAGATTGTCCATAGCAGAACCGATGACGGCGGCCGCTCCCATGACCGGTGACCTCCGTGCGCGCGATGACGATTTGACGGCAAGACGTCTTCGCGATGACGAAACCCGATGACGCTCGCCGCTGTTGTCTGCCCAGGCGAGCTTCCGACCTGCAGGAACGCGACCGTCATCGTGCCTGCTATTGCCTCTGAGCAGCGTCTCCGGTGTCCGAACGACACCGGGAGGCCGCCATGGAAGACATCCGACAAGAAGTACCCGACACCGAGAAGCGACGTCGACGCGGCGCCGACCGCGACCGCGGACGACTCCTCGAGGCACTCACTCGTATTGATCGCGAGGGCTGGAACGGTCCTACGGGCTCGGCTCTCCTGCAGGAGCTGCGCACGACGATGGTGCGGCCTCTGGCGATCGACATCGGCCTTCGCGGTGCGATGGCATGCCAGGCCGAGGCCTCCGGATGGGAGGCCGTTTGGATCGCCCTGTGCAACCCGAGCCTGCGCGCCGCGCGCTCCCCGTGGGGTGTGCTGTGGCAAGCCGCTCGCCGGGCCGTGATCACCGAGATCCTCACATCCCGATTCGCCACCAACGAACGTCGCGCATGGGAGCTCGCGTTGGTCGCACGCGACGGCGCGGTCCGCGTCCCGCTGAGCATCGAGGCTCTCGTTGCCCGCGGATGGGACCCCCCGAGTGACACACCCGACCAAGCCGCCGCGCTGATCATCCGAGACGTCTGCACCCTGGCCCGAGACGCTCTGGTGGCTGTCGGCTGGGATGCATCGAGGGCCGACGCCATCGTCGCTGCGGTGCTGACGCTCACCGATCCGACTGACGACCCTCGCAGCACGGTCTTGGGTTGGCGGTCCCTGGCCAGTGCCCTGGATCTGCCGGCCTGGCAGGCGCGCCGCCTGACCGTCGTGCTGCGCGGTACCGACCAGTGGCCGGGCCTGCTGACCCGGCTGCTGACCGACGACCTCGACTTGATGGACGACGTCGGGATGCGCAGCGCACTGCTGGCGACCCGATACCACTCGCACCGCTCCCCCATCCTGGCCGCCCAGCGCGCGACCCGGACCATCGAGGACCGTCCACAACGTGCCGCGAGCTGAAGTTCTCCACCGAAGCCCCAGGGTTGCCTCGCGTGTTGTACCCACAGCCGCATACCTGTTGGCATGAGGCCAATTCACTCCGCGGAGCCCGACGCGCGGGCAAGGCCGCTCGGAAATCCGGACGCCCTTTCGGTTGTCGCCATCCGCCCGACGGGTGTCCAATGGGTCCACTTGCCGCCGTGCGGCAGCGGTCAGGGGTGGCGCACGATCCGTTGGGGGACGGGTGATCGCCGATGAGAACTCGATACTTCTCAGCCCGAGTGACGACGTTTGCGGCCTGTGTCGCACTCGGCGCGAGCCTCGCTGCGTGCACGTCAACCAACGGCGACCCGTCGCCGTTCCCGAGTGTTACAGCATCGTCGCCAGACCTGAACCCGTCGCGGACCCCCACACCGAGCGTTGGCCCGGCGGTCGCGCAAGCCGAGGCGGCGATCCTGGAGGCATACCGCGGGTACTGGGCCGCCAAGGTCGTCTCGTACGCGGACCCGACGAAGGAGCAGGACCCGAACCTCGCACGCTTCGCTGATGACACCGCTCTTGCGGACGCACAGTCCACGATCTTCACTCTCCGCAGTAACGGCATCTCGATCCCGGGCCAGCCCGGGCTTTCGCCTGTGGTCTCAGAGATCCAACTCGGCGCATCCGCAACCGCGAAGATCACCGACTGCGTCGACGCCACGAACTGGCAACCGATCTACACCGCGACAGGGAAGAGCGCCGCCGCACCTGGCCAACCCATGCGGGTGATCACGGAGTCAACCGCCTTCGTGGCGGAGGGCCGCTGGCTCATCCGGACGTCGCTCGTACACCGGGATCAGACATGCTGAGGCGGGCACTGAACACGGTTGTCCTGGGGCTGGGCATGATCGGCGCGACTCCCGCCTATGCGACCGGGTCAGTCAGCTGCCCGCCCGACCTGCCAGCGTGCGTCGTCACCGTAGAGACACCCGGCACACCTGCACAGTCCCCGACGACACCGGTTGCTGCGACGCCTGGAACGCGCGTGTGTGTGATCAAGCGGACGGGTGTGGCAGTGCCGTGTTTTGACGCGAACTGGGGATGGTTCAGCAACAACGACGGCTGCTACTACCGGCTCCGCGACCCGCAGCCTGCTCCCACCGAAGCCGTGTGGGCAGGGCACTACCCCGAAGGCGCCGTGTACGACGTTTCATGCCTCGACCCCACGAATGGCCCGGCCACGAGCGGCGGCTGGACGTGGTTGGCGTCCGCGCCGCAGGGCTTCGGGGCGACGGCGACGACGCCGGGTGAGGTGGCGGCGCGGGCGGTTGATCAGATGGCGCTGGTCGGTCCGGCGATCGGGATCACGGTCACCCCGGGCAAGACGGGTCTGGTGGGTGTGCCGGTGTGGTTGTGGACGGCGGTGAGCCCGACGACGTGGGGCCCGAACTCGGCGACGGCGTCGGTCCCGGGGTTGTCGGTGACGGCGACCGCACGGGCCACGCAGATCGCGTGGGACATGGGCGATGGGACCGTGAAGGTCTGCAAGGGGCCGGGGACTGCGTATTTCACCGGCGGGGTCCATTCGCCTACGTGTGAGCACGTCTACGTGGCGTCCTCGGCGGGTCAGCCGAACGGCGCGTACCGCGTGACGGCGACGGCGACGTGGGAGGTGACCTGGACCGGGGGTGGGACCTCGGGGGTGCTGACGGTCACCAGGTCCTCGTCGACGACCGTGCGCATCGGCGAGCTGCAGGTGCTCGTGACTGGCTGATCGACCTCGAGCGTGGGTGGAGAACCGCCATGACGACGACGAACGACACGACCAGGACCTTCACCCTGAATGTCGGCGCGCGCGGGC
>DATKTF010000078.1:0-6937 GCA_035531255.1 Cellulomonadaceae bacterium | reverse complement strand
CTCGGCCTCCCGCTCCGGTCCCACCGGGCGGCGCCACGCCACCAGGGCGGCGACTACAGCGATGGTCGAGACCCCGTTGACCGCGAACAGCACCGCCGGGCTGACGACGAGCAGCAGGACCCCGGCCAGCGCGGGACCGATCGCGCGGGCGATGTTGATGTTCATGCTGCCCAGCCCGGCGGCTGCGGGGATCAGTCGCGGGGGGACGAGCTCGGGCTGGATCGCCTGCCACGCCGGGCCGGCGAGCGCGTTCGTGATCCCCAGCCCGAAGGTGAGCATCAGCAGCACCAACGGCGTCACCAGCCCGGCCTCGGTCAGCACCACGAGCGAACCGCTCACGACGACCGCGGCGACGAACACCCCGATCAGGTACCGCCGCCGGTCGAACACGTCGGCAAGGACGCCGGCCGGCAGCGAGACCAGCAGCACCGGCAGCGGGCTCGCCGCCTGGACCATCGCGGTGAGGGAGGCCGCGTTCGGCTGGTGCACGAGCATCCACTGGGCGCCGACCGTCTGCATCCAGGCGCCCGTGTTCGACACGAGCTGGGCGATCCACAACCAGCGGAACGTCGTGAGTGCGAGCGGCGCCCACGTGCCGGCCGAACGGTCCGGCACGTCGGCCGCCGGTCCATGCGGGCCGCCCCGCAGACCGCTGCCGACGCTCGGCGGGGGTCGGAGCGAGCCGCCGTCCACGCTCGGCGGAGGGCGCAGAGGGCTCCCGGTCGGGTCGCCGTCGGGTACGTCGCTCACCCGTCCCCCTCGTCGCTCGTCACGGCTCGTCACCGCCGACGGGCCTGGACGTGACCACACGGCCGGAGCTCACCGCCGCACCTCGGACGGCAAGGCACCCCGCGGAGGAGCAGCCGGTCGACGAGAACTGCGCGGAATCAGGGCCGTAGGTCCTCTGCACGCGCGGGGGTGGTCAGTGCCAGGATCGGAGAAACGCGTGCGCGACGGCGCGCACGAGGGAGGCGGCTCACATGTCCGAGACGACGGAGACCATCTGCCACTGGGAGCAGGTCCAGCGCCAGTGGAAGTGGGAGTGGGCCAGCTACCACTCCCACGTCCCGGTGTTCTGGACCGCCGACCGCGAGGGCGGCACGACCGAGCTCCTCGATCGCGCCAGCCTGGCGCCCGAGCCTCCCGACCTCCGGGCGGACCTCACCTACGGCAGCCGGTGGGAGAAGGTCTCGGGCACCGGGACGAACGTTGTCGTCGCGGCGGTCGACCTGCCCGAGAGCGAGTCGCCCGACGGTGAGGGCTGGCACCTGGTGGAGACGGTCGGGCACTGAGACGGTTGTCCGGCCGACGAAACCCCCACGCGTCCTGCGTCGCTCACTCCACCGCGGAGGCGACGACCTCAGCGCGGCCGGGCGCCTGACCGTTCGCGACCGTCCGGAGCGCGAGAGGGTCGATCGCCTCCGCTCTGCAGCGCCGCGGCGACCGTGTCGGCCAGCTCGCGAGGGGTGCACTCGTGCGACGCGAGACGCTGGTATCCGCCTGCGCCGTTCGCGTCGTCATAGGCCTGAAGGTAGGCCGCCTTGTCGGAGAAGCAGAACAGGCGGCCGAACCCGGCGATGGCGTACACCGTCGTCAGGCTCGGCGGCGCCGCTTGGAGGTACCCGTCGTCGATGACGGCCTCGCAGGTGTTCGCGCCGATGACGGCGTCAGCGACGACCCGCCCGCGGTAGTCCCGCGACGCGTCCGGAGACGCGAGGATGAGGTTCAGGTCAAGAGATGTCTCGGGCGTCAGGTTCGCGGTGAACGGCGTCCCGACGCGGCCGGCCGGGAGGAGCTCACTCGTGTCGGACAGTGCGCAGCGTCGGGGTACGCGGCGTAGGTCGCCGGCGACGAGTCACCGATCGTCGTGACCTCGTAGTAGGGCGCTTCGTCCCCACCGATGCCGCCGTTCACGCACGCGAGCATGAAGCGTGCCGGGCTCTCGGACGCGAATCCGCCCTCGACCCTCAGGTTGCGCAGGGTGACCGGCGTGCCCGGCGTCGCGACGTTGGTCACCTTGTGCTGCTGCACCTGGGCCGTGCCTTCACCCTTGCCGACGTCGTTCAGGAGGATCCCCTCAGTTGCCGCGACCCCGTGCTGCGCGAGCCACGCGAGCTGCTCGTCGGTGCAGTTGGGTGACCCCGCATCTGCGGAACCGGACACGGGGAACGTGTCCAGCGGCGCGTCAGCGAACACCTGGCCGCCATGCCTGAACCACTGCCGCTGAGTGTCCTCGTGCGCGACTATCGCGTCCGTCGTCGGGGCCGCCGTCCGCGACGGGGCGCCTGCGGTGGCAGTGTCGCGCTGAGAGGGGGGCTGGGGCGCCGTAGCGGTTTCGCCGCTGGCCATGGCCATCTCGGATGCCGCTGTGTCGCCAGCAGGGCGCACGGTGAGATGCACGACGGACGTTGCGGCGATCAGCACCGATGCCCCGACGACGGCCGCGATGCGACCCTTGGGCCAGCGGCGCCTCGAGCCACCGAATGGCTGTTTCAATTGCCTCCTCGGCGACAAGGCTAGCCACGATCACTCGCCGTCGTGGCCGAACTCGGACCTCGTCAGACGACGAGGCGCCGCGCGGGGGACTGCCTCGTCGTCATCGGGCAGGCCCAGGTGTCACGACGGCCCGATCCCCGATCCGGAGACGCGGCCGTCGACCTGCCTCGCCGCACGGTGCGCGCGGGCCATCGCGGGGCCACGAGGTCGACACGGTGGCGTGGAATCTCCCCCGCTGGTCGCACGTTATGTCAGCCAGGTGGAATGGGAGGAGGGACGCATGGCAGCGAAGGTCGAGTACGAGGACGACGACGGGCAGGTGGTCCGCTACGTGCGCCACGTCAACGGCGGTGGGTTGGTCTCACCCGGCGCGCGGGTGCACGAGGGAGCCTCGGTGGCATCGACGGCCTATGTCGAGACAGGCGCGCGGGTGGGTGACCGCTCGCGGATCGGCGAGGGGAGCTGGCTGGAGCACGACGTGCTCGTCGGTGAGGGAGTCGTCGTCGACCGGAACGTCCACCTCGGGCCGCGCACGCACGTGCACGACGGGGCGCGGGTCGGAGCCGGTGCCCGCATCGGGTCCGACGTCGTCATCGGGCGCGGTGCCCGGTTGCCTGCCGACGCGATCGTGCCGGACGGGACCGTCGTGCGCCGGAGTGCACGCTCTGCTCGGTCGGACTTCGGGATCGCGGCGTGATGCGACGGACGGCGGCGACGTTCTCGCAGCACGACCGCTGCTTCGTGGCGGTCGAACCGCTGCCCGCGTCGTCTCGTTCGCGTGCCGCGGCCCCGTGCAGACACCGACAACGCTAGTGAGCGGGCCAGGCGCGCCGGGTGAGGGCGGGCGCCACGCCTCGGGCCTTGACCCCGGGCGACCGTCCCTGACGGCACGCTATCTTCGTGCGGAGGAGGTCCCGATGACTGATGAGCCGCGCAAAGTCACGTCCTCGCCGTCTCCGGTTGCGCCGGTTCGACTGATCGCTTTCGAGCAGCGGGCGCTGCGCCGGGCGGTCATGACCGTCCTGCTGATCGTCACGCTGTGGATGATCGCGCTGTGGGTCTTCCAGTCGATCAGCCACTTCCTGTTCCTCCTCCTGCTCTCGTGGCTGTTCGCGATGGCCATGGAGCCGGCCATCAACTGGCTGACCGAGCGTGGATGGAAGCGCGGCCCGGCCACGGCGCTCGTCGGCGGTCTGGTGGTTCTCGCGGTCGTCGGGCTCGGCGCGATGTTCGGCAACCTGTTCTTCAACCAGCTCGCCTCGCTCGTCCAGTCGCTGCCGGACGTGGTCACCAATGCCATCTCGTGGGCCAACCGCTCGTTCAACCTGACGCTGGATCCCACGACCGTGACCAGCAACCTGAACGTGACTCCGTCGCAGGTCGGATCGGTCGCCTCCAACATGGCCGGCGGCGTCCTCGGCGTGGTCACGTCCCTTCTGACAGCCGTGCTCAACGCCGTCACCTTCCTCGTCTTCGCCCTCTACCTGGCCGCTGACGGACCGCGCGTGCGCACCACGATCGGCTCCTGGCTTGCGCCCGCACGCCAGGACGTCTTCGTCAAGGTCTGGGACATCGCCCAGGCCAAGACCGGCGGCTACGTGGTCTCCAAGGTCGTGCTCGCCGGACTGTCGTCGGCGTTTCATGCGGCGTTCTTCTACCTGGTGGGCGTGCCCTCCTGGCTGCCGCTCGCCGTCCTGGTGGGCCTGACGGCCCAGTTCGTGCCGGTGGTCGGCACCTACGTCGGGATCCTCGTCCCGATCCTGTTCGTCGTGTTCACCTCACCGATCACCGCGGTGTGGATCGTCGTGTTCGCCACGGTCTACCAGCAGATCGAGACGTACGTGTTCACCCCGCGGGTCAGCAAGCGGACGATGGACGTCAACTCCGGCATCGCCTTGGCCGCGGTCTTCATCGGCGCAGCCCTGTGGGGTGCCGTCGGCGCGCTGATCGGGATCCCGATGGCCGCCGCCATCGTCGCCGTGCTGGACACCTACGGGCACCGGCACGAGCTGGTGCCGGCGCTGGCCGCGATGGACGAGGCCGACGGGGACGAGTCCGCTGACGACGAATCCACGGACGCGGCGCGCGACGGCGCCGCGCGTGCCACCTCCGACGACGTCACGGGTTGATCGTCCCCCGACCCGTCCCGGACGTCGCACGCGGACGCCTACGCTCCGCCTCACCGGGTCTCTACGCGATGAGGCGTCGGCTCCGGCGGTCCGCCCGGGAGGAGACGAGTCAAGGGCCGAGGTTCAGGATCGACGTCACGAACACACCGTCGGGTCGGCGGTACGAAGGCCCGGTCGCTGTCACGACGACGAGGGCGGAAGGCTGTGTCCGCATCCGTGTGGCGAGCCCAAGGAGGTTTGACGCAGCACCGTCGACGATCCCCGGGCGGCTCGAGAGCTTGACCTCCACCCCGATCCATCGATCGTCGCGGACCACCACCGCGTCGAGCTCCGCGGTGGTGTCCTGGTAGGCGAACACGCGTGCGTCGGTCGCCTGGGCGTAGATGGACAGGTCACGGAACACCAGGCTCTCGAACAGCTGCCCGAACGTCTCGGGGTCGGCCACCAGTGCCTCAGGGCTGGCTCCGATCGCGGCGGCGGCGAGGGAGGGGTCGACCAGGTGCCTCTTGGGAGCCCGCCGTACCTGAGCCGAGGACCGCATGTGCTGGCCCCACGCCGGCTGCTCGACGTAGATCCACAGGCGCGCCAGGGCGTCCACGTAGTTGTCCAGCGTCCTCGGTGCGAGATTCTGCCCGTCACCGGTGATGTCCGCCTGCAGTGTCCGGTTGGTCACGTAGGTTCCGGCGTTGCGTGCGAGCGCGAAGATCAGGGCGGTGACCTTGCGAGGATCCCGACGGACGCCGTCGAGCGTGACGATGTCGGCGCCGGCGATCGTCGCCAGGTAGTCACGGTTGGCGTTGAGCGCATCCCCGAGCTCGCGATCGAGGTTCCCCGGCCAACCCCCTCGGCACAGGAGCTGCGCCACACCGAGGAGGTCGACGTCTGGTGCGGCAGCGTTGACGGGTTGACCGTCGAGCAGTGCCCCGAGCGACACGTGACCGCTGGACCGCTGCTGCTCGTAGAGAGACATCGGCATCATGCGGACGCGTGAGAATCGGCCGGCTCCCGTGTGCCGAGTGACGTCGTCCGTGGGGGTGGCGGATCCCGTGAGGATGAACTGCCCGCTCGCTTGTCGGTCGTCGACCGTATGGCGCACCGCGTTCCAGACCTCGGGAACGAGCTGCCACTCGTCGATCAGCCTGGGCGTCTCGCCCGCCAGCAGCACGCCGGGGTCGACCTGTCCGGCCGCGCGCAGCTGCGGTGACGTGTCGAGACGCACGAGGCTCGCTGCCTGCTGACGCGCCGTGGTCGTCTTGCCGCACGCCTTCGGACCCTCGAGCACGACGGCGCCAGCAGAGCGAAGGCCTCGGGCGAGCTGCTCGTCGACCAGCCGTGGGAGGTAGGACACCATCGTGACCTCGAGTGCTAATAATAGTTGATATGTGACGCCTCAGCGTACCCCGATGCGGGGCTGTGGTGGTCGCCGAAGCCTGCAGGCAGACCAGCCGCGTGGGCGCCCGGAGTCCTGCCGTCTAGCGCGGGTTCACCACGCGCCGCAGCATCGCCTCGGTCTCGGCGTCCACCGAGTACAGCAGCGTCCCGGTCAACCCTCGCGTGAGCAACACCTTGTAGACGTGTCGAACCAACCGGTCGAACGTCTCGTCACTGACCGTCTTGGCAGACGTGAAGTCGGGGTCCTTGTTGAACTCGCGCCGGGACACCCACCGGTCGGTGCGCCACACGAGGTCCGGCCCGAAGATGACGCCGTTCCAGTGGTACTCGAACCCTTGCGCCGTGTACACACACCCGACCTGCCCGAACCCGCCCGGGTCGGAGGCCCACAGGGACGACGGCGGCGCGTCCCCGACTCCGCGTTCGCTGCGCAGGTTCCACGGCCGGCTCCAGCCGCCGATCGTCACGTCGTCGACCAGCTGTCCATCCGGGCGCGGATCGCTCCAACGCCAGCAGTACCCGGCCGTCATGCGGGCGCCCAAGCCCCTGTCCCGGTAGACCGCGAGGCGCGACTCCAGCTCGGCGGGCGAGTCCACGACATCGACCGCGAAGGTGGACTCGTCCTCCCACCCGAGCGGACCGCCGTCGTCGAGCAGGCCGAGCAGCCGATGCACCCAGTCGGTGTACGCGTCGCTACCGCCGGCCCGGTACTGGCCCTGCAGGTCGATCTGGTGAACCGTGAGGCCCTTCGCTGCTGCGTGCGCCGTGATGTCGGCCGAGGTGCCCATCTCGCCGGGGCGCACCACCTGGTGCTGGTCGAGCAAGAAGACGGGCACGCGTGCGGCATCGATGAGCTCCTCGATCTGCGGCCGCGCGACCGCCCGGATCGCCTTGGGCGTGTACCGGTTGACCGACTGCGC
>DATKTF010000077.1:0-9603 GCA_035531255.1 Cellulomonadaceae bacterium | reverse complement strand
ACGCACACATCCCGCACGACTACATCGCGCACGAGCGACTGCGCCTCGAGGCCTACCGCAAGATCGCGACGGCGACGGACCCGGCGGCGCTCGCCGAGGTCAAGGCCGAGCTCGTCGACCGCTACGGAGCGGTCCCGACCGCGGTTGCGCAGCTGTTCGACGTCGCCGCCTTCCGCAACACGGTCCGCGAGGTCGGGTTGGCGGACGTCACGGCCCAGGGGCGCTACGTCCGGTTCGCTCCGGTCGACCTCCCGGAGTCGGCCCAGCTGCGGCTCAAGCGGCTGTACCCCGGCACGGTGCTCAAGCCAGGGGTCAGGACGATCCTCGTGCCGTTCCCGACGACGGCCCGCGTCGGCGGGACGCCGCTGCACGGCGAGGCCGTCCTGGCGTGGGCCCAGCAGCTCGTCGACGCGGTGATCCGCGGCAGCGTGGCCGTCGCGGCCGAGGTCGCCGTGCGCGCCTGACCACGGGCGTCGGGCCGACCGTCGCCGTGATCCTCACCCCGGGTAGTCCTCGATTCTGGCCGCGCGATGCCGATAGGACCCACGAGGGGACCTCGGCGGTGGTGTGCGTCCGCGGCGCCCCTGGCTGGGAGGCCGGCATGAGTCCCGTCGTGCACGCCGTGGCGTTCGCCGCCGCTGCGGCAGTGCTGTGCGCCGTCGCGCTCGTGGTGTGGCGCCGCCGGAGGGCGCGCACCGTGACGGCCTCGTCGATGGGCGTCGTGCTCGTCGCCGCCGCCTGGTGGTCTCTGGCCGATGCCGTGATCGTCGCCCAGCCGGTCCGCCCGTGGGCGGGGATCGCCGCTCTCGCCACGTTCCCGGCGATCGGGACCATGGTGGCGGCGTTCGTGTGCCTCGGGCTGAGCATGAACGGATCGGCATGGCGTCCCGGCCGACGGCTCCTGCTGGGCCTCGCCGTCGAGCCGGTGCTCCTGACGCTGGTGGCGGCCACCAACCCGTGGCACCTCGCGTTCTACCGCGGGACCGGTGCCGCGGCGCTGGTCGACCCGAACTCGTGGCAGCACGGTCCGCTCTTCTGGGTGCACAGCGTCTACAGCTACCTGCTGCTCGTGATCGGCGCCGTGCTGGTCGCTCGCGGGTGGTCGCGCTCACCCGCGCTGTTCCGAGGTCAGCGGCTGAGCATCCTCCTCGGTTCGTCCGTGCCGGCGTCGCTGTGCGTGCTGAACCTCCTGGGGGTGACCGGAGACTTCGGCGACCCGACGCCGTTCGGGTTCGCCTTCACCGCGGTCGTCGTCGCGCTCGCGATCGGGCGGCAGGACGTCCTCAGGCTGGCGCCGGTGGCGCGTGACGTCCTGTTCGCCACGATCTCGGACGCGGTGATCGCCTTGAGCCCGGACGGGCGCATCATCGACCTCAACCCCGCAGCAGAGCGCATCCTGCGGGCGGTCGACCCGCACCTGCCGCCGGCGCTCGTGGGCCTTTCCTCGGGCGAGGCGCTCGCGGGCTGGGGGGCGTCCGACGTCGCGGTCGAGATCCGTGGCGCGGCGACGAGCGAGACCCTGGTCGCTCATGTGGTCGACGGCCGCCGTACCGAGCTCGCGGTTCGGCGAGCGGCCCTCGTCGACAACCGGGGCCGGCCCCTCGGCACGGTGCTCGTCGCACGGGACGTCAGCGCCACGAACGCCCAGCACCGCGAGCTCGCCGAGCAGCTCCGCACGATCGAGGTGCTGCGGCAAGACCTCGCGGAGCAGGCGAACCGCGACCCGCTCACCGAGCTGCACAACCGGCGCTACGTGATGGAGCGGTTCGGGCCGATGCTCTCCCGGTCGGGTCCGGCGACACCGGTGAGCGTCCTCATGATCGACATCGACCGGTTCAAGCGCATCAACGACCGCTACGGCCACCAGATCGGGGACGGCGTCCTGGTCGCGGTGGCGCGCCGGCTCACGGCCGCCGTGCCGCCAGGGGCCCTGGTCTCCCGGTGGGGTGGCGAGGAGTTCGTGGTGGTCCTGCCGGGTACGGGGGTCACGGACGCGATCCAGGTCGCGGACCGGGTGCGCCAGCGGTGCGAGGCGGAGCCTTTCGACGTCGGTCACGACGCGCACCAGTGCACCGTGAGCGTGGGAGTCTCGTCGTTCCCGGCAGACGGGCTCACGGTCGTCGACCTCCTGGAGGCGTCGGACCGCGCGCTGTACCTCGCGAAGCGCGACGGTCGCAACCAGGTGCGCAGCGCCGTGCCGGACCTGGCGGACGCGTCGGAGGTCACCAGCCGTACGGCCGGCGGCATCGGCTGAGCACCTGCAGGCGCACGCGGCGGGGCTCGTCGCGGTCCCCAGAGGTGGGGCCTACCATGGCACCCGGACTCGACGGTGAGTGCATCCGTCGCCCCAGCTCGTCCATCAGCAACGGGAGAGAAACTGTGTCAGCACCCTCTGCTCCGGCCGGCGTCGTGCCGGTGCGGCCGGTCCGTCCTGCCGCAAGGCGTCGCCGTCGGACGGCGGCCGCGACCGCCGGGATCGCGGTCCTGGTCGCGACCCTGCTGGCCGGGTGCACCGGTCGTCCGGGAGCCGCGGCGATCGTCGACGGACGGGCGATCAGCGTCGCGGACGTGCAGCAGGCGACGACAGAGCTCCAGCCGTACTTCCAGTCCGTCGACCAGGGCACGGTCCTGATGCTGCTGATCGGCGCGCCGACCATCGAGTCGATCGCGTCGAGCGCAGGCCTTGCGGTCTCCGACCAGCAGGCGATCGACCTGCTCGACAGCGCGGCCACGAGTGCCGGTGCGAAGACGCCTCCGACGTTCGGTGCGCCGGCGATCGAGGTCATCAAGTTCTCCCTCGCGCAGAAGGCCATCGAGGGCGCAGCCAACTCCGCTGCGCTCGTGAAGCAGGTGAACGACCAGCTGCTCGCGCTGCACGCCGAGGTCAGTCCGCGCTACGGCACGGTGGACCTCTCGCAGGGGTCGATCACGCCGATCTCCTACGACTGGATCGTGAAGACCCCGACCGCCGGGGCCACCACGAAGTGACGACACCGTGACGACGCCCCAGGGCGACGCCCTGCGAGAGCTCGTGACGGTCATGGACCGGTTGCGGTCGCCCGGTGGTTGTCCCTGGGACGCCGCGCAGACGCATGCCACATTGGTCCCGTACGCGCTCGAGGAGGCGTACGAGGTCGCGGAGGCGATCGAGGCGGGTGACCGGTCGGGGATGCGGGAGGAGCTCGGCGACCTCCTCCTGCAGGTGGTGTTCCATGCGCGGGTCGCGCAGGAGCACCCCGACGACCCGTTCGACCTGGACGACGTCGCGCGGGGCATCGTCGCGAAGCTCGTGCGCCGCCATCCCCACGTGTTCGGCGCCGACGCGGCGCCGGACGCCGCGGCGGTGCACGTGCGGTGGGAGCAGATCAAGCAGGCCGAGAAGCAGCGGGAGTCGGTCCTGGACGGGATCCCGCTCGCCCTGGGTGCCCTGGCGCGGAGCCAGAAGGTCGTCGCGCGCACCCGTCGATCCGGTCTGGACGACGCGCTTCTCGCCGGGTCCCTCGATGTCTCCGACGCGGAGCCGGCTCGCCGCATCGGGGAGCGGTTGCTCGCTCTCGTGATCGAGGCCGAGTCGGTCGGCGTGGACGCCGAGACCGCGCTCCGGGATGCGGCGCGACGTGTCGAGACCGAGGTGCGCCGACGCGAGCGGTCACGGTCCGACGGGGTCTGACGCGCGTCGATCGGGCGCCGGCGGAGGCACGGCGGACCCGGCCGGCTCACGGACCGAGGTCCCGTAGGCCTTCGCGGCGAAGCACACTACGCTGAAGCCGCATACCCACCCGACCGCCAGAAGGAGCTTCCGTGGCCAGCATCGAGGCCGTAGGCGCCCGCGAGATTCTTGACTCGCGCGGCAACCCCACAGTTGAGGTCGAGGTTGCACTCGACGACGGCACCATCGCCCGTGCGGGAGTGCCCTCGGGTGCGTCCACCGGTGCGTTCGAGGCAGTCGAACGTCGTGACGGCGACGCGTCCCGCTACCTGGGCAAGGGCGTCGAGGACGCCGTGAACGCGGTGATCGACGAGATCGCCCCGGAGCTCATCGGCTTCGAGGCCACCGAGCAGCGCCTGGTGGACCAGGCCCTGATCGACCTCGACGGCACCCCGAACAAGGGCAAGCTCGGCGCGAACGCGATCCTCGGCGTGTCTCTCGCGGTGGCGAAGGCCGCGGCCGACTCGGCCGACCTGCCGCTGTTCCGCTACGTCGGCGGCCCGAACGCGCACGTCCTGCCCGTCCCGATGATGAACATCCTCAACGGTGGGTCGCACGCCGACTCCAACGTCGACATCCAGGAGTTCATGATCGCGCCGATCGGTGCGACGACGTTCCGTGAGGCCCTGCGCACCGGCGCCGAGGTCTACCACTCCCTCAAGTCCGTGCTCAAGAGCGAGGGGCTGTCGACCGGCCTCGGCGACGAGGGCGGCTTCGCCCCGAACCTGCCGAGCAACCGCGCCGCGCTGGACCTGATCCTCGTCGCGATCGAGAAGGCCGGGTTCACCCCGGGCAAGGACGTCGGGCTCGCCCTGGACGTCGCGGCCACGGAGTTCTTCAAGGACGGCGCCTACCAGTTCGAGGGCAAGGCGACCGGGACCGACGAGATCATCGCGTACTACAAGCAGCTCGTGGCGGACTACCCGCTGGTCTCGATCGAGGACCCGCTGTCCGAGGACGAGTGGGCCGCGTGGTCGCAGCTCGTCGCCGAGGTCGGCGACAAGGTGCAGATCGTCGGTGACGACCTGTTCGTCACGAACCCGATCCGCCTGGCCAAGGGCATCGAGCTCAAGGCGGCGAACTCGCTGCTCGTCAAGCTCAACCAGATCGGCACGCTGACCGAGACCCTCGATGCCGTGACCCTTGCCCAGCGCAACGGCTACACCGCGATGGTGTCTCACCGTTCGGGCGAGACCGAGGACACCACGATCGCGGACCTGTCCGTGGCCATCAACGGCGGTCAGATCAAGACCGGCGCGCCGGCCCGTGGCGAGCGCATCAACAAGTACAACCAGCTGCTCCGCATCGAGGAGGAGCTGGACGACGCGGCCCGCTACGCCGGTCGCAGCGCGTTCCCGCGCTGGACGCGTGGCTGAGTCGCTCGTTCGCTGAGCACCGCGGGAGGCCGGTGACCCTGGGGGGTCACCGGCCTCTGTGCGTCCGCGACGAGGACACGTCCGGTCGGCCACGGCTGCGCGGTTAGGGGCCGATGGCGGGGCACAATCAAGTCATGCCCCTCGGTCGCCGTCCCGCCGCTCCGCGCTCGGGCGCAGCGGTTCCGACGCCCCGACCGCGCACCCCGGGTCGGACGCCGAGCCGTCGGTCGACCGGGAGCGGTGCGAGCAGCCGACCGGGCACGTCACGTCCGTCGTCACGCGCCGCGGTCGGGCCCGCGTCCACGCAGAACGGTCCGCGGGATGCCGGGCCGGGAACGGCGGCTCTTCCCCATCTGGTGACGGTCCGGGCGCTCGTGCTCGGGCTCGTGTGCGTGCTCGCGTTCATCCTCGTGGTCCCGACGTTCCGCGCCTACCTCGCGCAGGCGGCCCAGAATGCGCAGCTGCGCCACCAGGTCGCGGCGGCCGAGGCGCACAACGAGGAGCTGACGGCACAGCTGGCCCGCTGGAACGACCAGGCGTACGTGATCGCCCAGGCGCGCGAGAGGCTCGCGTACGTCCTGCCGGGGGAGACCGCGTACCGCGTCGTCGACCCGCAGTCGGCGCCGACCGTACCGAAGGCACCCATCACGGGCTCGTCCGCCGCGGCCGACGGCTCGACAGCCCCGTGGTACGCGAACCTCTGGGGCTCGGTGCAGGCAGCAGGTCAGATCTCCGGTGCGGCGTCCGCGACGACGACAGGGGAGAATGGGGGCTCCCCGGCGACCGGCGCCTCGACGCCCACCCCGGGGACGGGCGCCACCGGCGCCCCCTGACCGAGACTGCGCCGACGTCGAACGGACGTGCTGTGACGACCTTGCCTGCGCCATACGCCATCGGGACCGACGTCGTCCCCCGCGATCTCGAGGTGCTGCGCGAACAGCTCGGGCGGGTACCTCGTGGAGTGGTCGGCATCGCGTCGCGGTGCGTGTGCGGTCGGCCCCTGGTCGTGCGGACGGCGCCCCGCCTCGACGACGGCACCCCGTTCCCGACGACCTACTACCTGACGTGCCCGCCCGCGGTCGCTGCGGTGAGCACGCTCGAGGCCGGTGGCCTGATGAAGGAGATGACGGCCCGGCTGGGCCGGGACGCCGAGCTCGCGGCGGCGCACCGGCGTGCGCACGACGCCTACCTGGCGGACCGAGAGGCACTCGGCCACGTCGACGAGATCGACGGGATCTCCGCGGGCGGGATGCCCACGCGGGTGAAGTGCCTGCACGTGCTGGTCGGTCACGCGCTGGCGGCCGGGCCGGGCGTGAACCCGTTGGGCGACGAGGTTCTCGTCCTGGTCCGGGAGAGCTGGCGGCCCGACCGGTGCACCTGCTGACCCCGTGGTCGGGGCGACCGCGACCGGGCGGAGGCGTCCAGGGCGGTCCTCCGTCGATGAAAGGATGGCGCCATGACGCGTGTGGCAGCCATCGACTGCGGGACCAACTCGATCCGACTGCTCGTGGCGGACGTCGACCCGGAGCGTGGCACCCTGACCGACCTCGTCCGGACGATGCAGGTGGTGCGTCTGGGGCAGGGCGTCGACAGGACCGGTCGGATCGCTCCCGAGGCCATGGCGCGGACGCTGGCAGCCACGGAGATGTATGCGACGACCTGCGCGGACCTCGGGGTCGAGCGGATCCGGTTCGTCGCGACGTCGGCCTCGCGCGATGCGGAGAACCGTGCGGAGTTCGTCGACGGGGTACGTGCTGCGCTCGGTGTCGAGCCTGAGGTGATCGGCGGCGACGAGGAGGCGCGGCTCTCGTTCCGCGGGGCGACGGGCGCGCTCGCCGGCAAGCACCGCGGACCGTACCTGGTGGTCGACCTCGGTGGTGGGTCGACGGAGCTGGTTCTCGGGACCACGAGCCCCGTCGCCGCATACTCGATGGACGTCGGTTGCGTCCGGATGATGGAGCGCCACCTGCACAGCGACCCCGTCACCCCTGCCGAGGTGGCGGCGGCCTCGGCGGACGTGAGCGTGGCGCTCGACAAGGCGGCGGCCGTGGTCCCGTTCGGTCGCGCGGCGACGCTCGTGGGGTTGGCGGGCACCGTGACGACCGTGACGGCGCACGCGCTGGGGCTCGAGGCGTACGACCCGGCTCGGATCGACGGGTCGGTGCTCCCGGTGGACAAGGTCCTCGCCTCCTGCGCGAACCTGTTGCGTCGGACGCGCGCCGAGCGGGCCGCGCTGCCGTTCATGCACCCGGGTCGCGTGGACGTGATCGGCGCCGGTGCGCTCGTGTGGTCGGCGATCGTCGCGCGGGTGCGCGCCGAGATCGGGATCTCCGGGGGCAAGCTCTCGACGGTCGTGACGTCCGAGCACGACATCCTCGACGGGATCGCCTGGAGCATCGCCGGCTGATCGGCGCGCAGTGCTGTGCGGAGCATCACGCGGCCCGGATGGTGCTAGGACCTAAGTCCGGCACTAGCGTGGAAAGCATGCCCCAGAACACGCCGTCCGGGGTCGCCGACGACCCCACACCTCCCGACGCTCCGGCCGTCGTCGCGAGCTCTCGACCTCGCAAGGTCCCGCGCGTCGTCGTCCTCGGGGGCGGTTCCGTCGGCCTGTACTCGGCCCGCCGGCTGCGTCGGCGTCTGGGGCGGCGCGAGGCGGCGATCGTCGTCGTCGACCCACGGCCGTACATGACCTACGCGCCGTTCCTGCCCGAGGCCGCAGCAGGGTCCATCGACCCGCGCTACGTGGTGGCACCGCACCGCCGCGCGCTCAAGGGCGTGGATGTGCTGCAGGGCAAGGTCACGGAGATCCGCCACGGTGACCGTCAGGTGCAGATCCTCCCCGAGGAGGGTGACGCCTACTGGATCACGTACGACCACCTGATCGTCGGCCTCGGTTCGGTCGCCCGAACGTTGCCGATCCCCGGCCTGGCCGAGCAGGGCATCGGCTTCAAGCACGTGGAGGAGGCCATCGCGGTCCGCAACCACGTGCTCAACCGGATCGACGTGGCGTCCTCGACGTGGGACCCCGAGCTGCGCCGTCGGATGTTGACGTTCGTGTTCGTCGGTGGCGGGTTCGCGGGGGTCGAGGCGTTGGCCGAGGTCGAGGACATGGCGCGGTCCGCGATGCGGTACTACGGCGCGGTCGGGCGGGACGAGCTGCGGTTCGTCCTGGTCGAGGGTTCGCCGAGGATCCTGCCGGAGGTCAGCGAGGAGCTCGGCGTCTACACGCTCGAGGAGCTCCGCAAGCGGCACATCGAGATCCACCTGTCGACCTTCCTCACCTCGTGCGTGGACGGTCACGTGGTGCTGTCCAACGGGGTCGAGTTCGACTCGGAGACCATCGTCTGGACCGCCGGCGTCAAGGCCAACCCGGTCCTGCAGAACTCCGACCTCCCGCTCGACGCGCTCGGCCGGGTGACGTGCCTCGCGACCCTCCAGATCGTCCGGGAGGACGGCTCGATCGTCCCGGACGCCTGGGCGGCGGGCGACTGCGCGGCCGTCCCGGACCTCTACCACCCGGGTACGTTCTGCCCGCCGAACGCCCAGCATGCGATCCGCGAGGCGAACCACCTCGGGGACAACCTGGCACGGATCCTGCGCAGTGATGAGCCGACCGAGTACAAGCTCAAGAACGTCGGCGCGGTGGCCTCTCTCGGCATGTACAAGGGCGTGGCGCAGATGTTCGGCCGGATCAAGGTCCGCGGGGTCCTCGCCTGGGTGCTGCACCGCACGTACCACGTGTTCGCGATGCCGACCTGGAACCGCAAGCTGCGGATCATGGCGGGTTGGACCGCGGCGCTCCTGCTGCGGCGCGAGGTGGTCTCGCTCGGCACGCTCCACGACCCGCGTGCCGAGTTCCGGCGCGCATCCGTGCCGCGCGGCCCGGCTCAGTAGCTGCGCGCGTACCGGTCGAGGTCGACGTTGAGCCGGTGGAGCAGCGCGGCAAGGGTCTCGCGATCCCCGACGGTCCAGTCCGCGAGGACGTCGGCGTACACCGCACTCCGGACCTCGCGGGTCGCAGCGAGCTGGGCGATGCCGTGCCGGGTCGCGACGACGAGGGTGCCGCGACCGTCGGCGGGGTCGCGTCGACGCTCGACGAGGGAAGCCGCCTCCATCGCCACGACCTGGCGGGTGACCGTCGAGGCGTCGAGGCGGAGCGCCTCCGCAATCGTGCTGATGTTGGCGACCGGTTGCTGCTCGAGGACCGACAGCACCAGGTAGGCGGACCGCTCGAGGGTGGGCTCGAGCGCAGGTGATCGCCGGTTGCGGTCCGCGAGGCGCAGGAGCATCGCCATCTCGCCCTCGATCGCGCCAGTGGTCTCGTCCATCGTCTGTGCTCCTCCGCCGGGCGGTTCCTGTGCACGCACGCTACTGCGTGGACGGTCGCCTCGAACGGTCATCGCGTCCGGCCGCGAAGAGAGGCATGATCGCGGGGTGCGCCCGCGGCCGCTCCGTGGGCGCCCGCCCTCGTAGCCCAACTGGCAGAGGCAGCCGGCTTAAACCCGGCACAGTGCG
>DATKTF010000076.1:0-9118 GCA_035531255.1 Cellulomonadaceae bacterium | reverse complement strand
GGGTCTGCTGATCTTCGCCGGGCGGCAGGGCTGGCTCAACCGGTTCCTCATGCAGATCGGCGTGATCGACCAGCCCCTGGCGCTCGTGAACAACTACCTGGGCGTGTTCTTCTCGCTGGTCATCTCCGGGTTCCCGTTCGCGTTCCTACTCATCTCGTCGTACCTGTCCGGCATCGACCCGTCGATCGAGGCGGCGGCGAAGACCATGGGGGCCAACTGGGGCCAACGTTTCCGGAGGGTGATCCTCCCGCTCCTCGCCCCTGGGCTCGCGACGACGTTCATCCTGACGTTCGTGCTCGCGTTCAGCGTGTTCCCGTCGGCACGACTCGTCGGTGACGCGATGGGCTCGACCCGCGTGATGGCCCTGATGGCGTACCGGGCGTTCGGCGAGCAGACGGACTACGGGATGGCGTCCACGATCGCGATCATGATGGGCCTCGTCGAGCTCGTCGTCATCGCCGTCGTCCTCATGTGGCGCTCGTTCCTCTACAAGGGATCGACAGGAGGCAAGGGCTGATGACCGCTCAGACTGCTCCACCGCGGACGGACGCACCGGTGCCAGCTCCCCGCACCACCAAGGCCGCCGCGACGCGCGTGCCCGGGGAGCGGTCGCTGGCCGCCGCGCCGTCGACCTGGTTCGTCTGGGCCGGCACCGCCGCGTTCTTCATCTTCCTGATCGGCATCCTCATCAGCGTGGTCGTGGACTCGCTCGGGACGTCGTGGTTCACGAACTGGCTGCCCGAGGGCTTCACGACCTCGTGGTACACGAGCGCGTGGGACACCTTCGGCATGACGCACATCATCGGGGTCACCCTCCTGGTGGCGCTGACGGTCATCGTCATCTCCGTCGCCGTCGGGGTGCCGGCCGCCTACATGCTCGCGAGGCGGAACTTCCCGTTCAAGAAGGCCGTCACGCTGCTGTTCCTGCTGCCGGTCCTGATGCCGCCGATCACCTACGGCATCCCGCTGGCCACCGTGATGTACAACCTCCAGCTCGGGCGCACGCTGACCGCCGTGATCCTGGTCAACCTGGTGCCGTCGATCCCGTTCGTCATCATGACGATGACGCCGTTCATCGAGCAGATCAACCCGGCGATCGAGAACGCCGCCCGGATGTCCGGGGCGAACATGCGGAAGGTGTTCACCAAGATCCTCTTCCCGCTGCTGGTCCCCGGGGTCCTCGCGGCCTCGATCCTCGTCCTGGTCCGGACGGTCGGGATGTTCGACCTGACGTTCCTGGTCTCCGGACCCGACTCCGACACGCTGGTCGTGGCGATCTACCGCGCGATGACCGCAGCCGGGGGTGGCCAGGCGCGTCAGCTGATCTCCTCCATGGCCGTCGTCTACACGGTGACGATGATGGTCATCCTCGTCATCGCGCTGCGGTTCGTGAGCCCGACACAGCTGGTCGCACGCGTCAAGGAGTCCCGCGAGGACTAGCGACCGCGGGCAGACTGGGCACCTGCCGCCCGGAGCAGACCGCCACCCGACCGGGGCGGGGCGAGACCCTCGCCCCGCCCCGGTCGTCACACCGACCAGGAGAACCCCGTGGGAGCCGTCGTCACCGCCCTCGGCACGATGGCCGCCGTGATCGGCGTCGGCTGGCTGCTCGGCCGCCGCGCGACTCTCGGCCCAGGGGCGCGGACCGTCCTCGCGCGCACGTGCTTCACCGTCGCCACGCCGAGCCTCCTGCTGGTCACCGTCGCGCACACGGACCTGCACGCGCTGCTGTCCCGCTCGGCGCTCGTCACCGCGCTCAGCACGGCGACCGTCGCCCTGGTCGCGATCGTCGTCCTCGCGTTCGTCTGGCATCGACCCGCACCGGACGTCGTCATCGGCACGCTCGCGTCGTCCTACGTCAACGCCGGGAACCTCGGGCTCCCGCTCGCCGTCTACCTGCTCGGTGACGCCGTGGCGGTGGTCCCGTCGCTGCTCTTCCAGCTCCTGGTCATCGCCCCGATCGCGTTCGCCGTCCTCGACGGTCGCACGGACGCCCACACGCCGGGCCTCCGGGGGATCGTGAGGCGCACCTCGGGCAACCCGATCATCGTCGGGTCGCTCTCCGGGCTGCTGCTCGCCGTCCTGCCCTGGAAGCTGCCGGAGGTCGTGTTCGGTCCGCTGGCCCTGATCGGCGAGGCGGCGGCGCCGCTCGCGCTGGTCCTGTTCGGGATGTCGATCGCCGTCCCCCGCTCGGAGGGCGGGAGCGCGAACCCGCGCGAGCTCGCCCTCGTCGCGGTGCTGCGCAGCGCGGTCAGCCCCGCTCTTGCGCTCCTGCTCGGGCGGGTGCTCGGTCTCGACCAGCACGCTCTCCTGGCCGTCGTCGTGATGGCGGCGTTGCCGACGGCCCAGAACGTGCTCGTGTACGCCACGCAGTACGACCGCGGTCAGGCGCTGGCCCGGGACGCGGGGATGCTCACGACCGCACTCGCCGTGCCCGTGATGCTCGCCATCGCCGCCGCGCTCGGGTGAGAGTCAGGCGCTGCCCGGCGCGGTCCCGCTCACCCGCTGGAACAGGACGTGGTCCTGCCACTCCCCCGCGATGCGCAGGTAGGTCGGCGCGACGCCGAAGGGCACGAACCCGTTGCGGCGGAGCACGCCCTGCGACCGGACGTTGTGCAGCAGGGTCGCGGCCTGCACGCGGTGCAGACCGAGCTCGTCGAAGGCCAACCCCACCATCCGGCCCACCGCGGCCGTGGCGAGGCCACGGCCGTTGGCGTCGGCACCCACGAAGTAGCCGAGGTGACCCGACAGGAACGGGCCGCGGACGATCCCGCTGAGCGTGATGCGACCGGCCACGTGCCCGGCCTCGTCGAGGATGACGTGCGGGAGACAGGTGCCGTGCTCGTGGTCGTCGAGGAGGAGGCGGATCGCGTCCCGCTGGCGCTCCACGGTGAACCAGCCGTCGTCACGGGCCGGCTCCCACGGAGCGAGGAACTCGCGGTTGGCCCGCACCAGCCGGGCGATCTCGTCGGAGTCGTCGAGAGTGACCAGTCGGGTGGTTCTCACCCGGTCATGCTGCCACAGGGCCCGAGACGCACCCGTCGCCGCGGACCGGCGGACTTCGTCCTGACGGGATCACCTGTCAAGATGGGTCGTCCGCGCCGTGCGGACCGTCTCGCACCGCAGCCCCGGGCGCTCGCTGCCCAGGCACGGACTCACCTGCTGGAGGCTCTTCTGTCCCGCGCACCGCGTCTCGTCGCATTCGACCTCGACGACACCCTCGCCCCGTCGAAGTCGCCCCTCGACCCGCGCATGGCGGATCTCCTGGTCCGGCTGCTCGACACCGTGGAGGTCTGCGTGATCTCCGGTGGGCAGTTCGGTCAGTTCCAGATGCAGGTCGTCGACCGGTTGACCGAGGCCACGCCCACCCAGCTCGCGCGACTGCACCTCATGCCGACGTGCGGCACGCAGTACTTCCGCCACTCCGGGGAGGAGTGGGACCAGCTCTACGCCCAGAACCTCACGGAGGACGAGAAGTCGCGTGCGCTCGACGCCGTCACGACCTCGGCGAAGGCGCTGGGTCTGTGGGAGAGCGAGACCTGGGGCCCGATCCTCGAGGACCGCGGCAGCCAGATCACCTTCTCGGCCCTCGGGCAGGCCGCCCCGGTCTCCGCGAAGACCGCATGGGACCCGACCGGCGCGAAGAAGACCGCCCTCCGCGAGGCCGTCGCCGCCCTGCTCCCCGACCTCGAGGTCCGCTCCGGCGGGTCCACGTCGGTCGACATCACCCGGAAGGGGATCGACAAGGCCTACGGGATGTCGCGACTCGCCGAGATGACCGGGATCGACCTGCAGGAGATGCTGTTCGTCGGCGACCGCCTCGACGAGGTCGGCAACGACTACCCGGTCAAGGCGCTCGGGGTCCCGTGCCACGCGGTCACCGACTGGGAGGACACCGCACGGTACCTCGAGACCCTGATCCCGGAGCTCGCTGCCGCCTCTCGCGTCTGACGGGACAGCTCCTTCGTCTGGCCGGACCGTCCCCGGCTAGATCGCCGACCACCCGCCGTCGCACGGCATCACGACGCCGTTGACGTTGCTCGCGTCGTCGCTGAGGAGCCACGTGATCGCGGCGGCGAGCTGCTCGGCGGTCGCCACCGACGGCACGAGCCCCAGGTACGGACCGAGCACCTCGCCGGCGAACGCGGACCTGAACGGCGCCTCGATGTTCGTGGCGACCGCACCGGGGGCCACGGCGTTCGCCCGGATGCCCTTGCCCTTGTAGAAGACGGCGATGCTCTTCGTGAGACCGTTGACCGCGTGCTTCGACGCCGTGTAGGCGACGCCCGCGGCCGAGGCACGCAGGCTCGCCTCGGAGGACACGTTGACGATCGCCCCGCCGCCGGCCTCGAGCATCAGCGGGAGGACGGCGCGCGACATCCGCATCACCGCGGTGAGGTTGACGCCGAGCACGCGGTCCCACGTCGCGTCGTCGACCTCGGCGGGCGGCAGGAACGCGTCCATGATCCCGGCGACGTTGGCGAGGGCGTCCACCCGCCCGTCTGCGGCGGCGACGACCTCCTGCACGGTCGCCTCGGTGGAGATGTCGCCGGCCACGGTCACCAGGTCCAGGTCGGGGTTCTCGGCGACGAGCACGGTGAGCCTCTCCGCGGAGATGTCGCTCGCGACGACGCGGGCGCCCTCACGCGCGAGCCGCAGGGCCGTCGCCCGGCCGATCCCCGATCCTGCTCCCGTCACGATCGCGGTCCTGCCTGCGAATCGACCCTCGATGACGTCCGTGGCACCAGACATGGCGTGTCCTCTCCGACACTGCTGATCGTCGAGCCCGGAGTTTCGGGACTCAGTCCACAAACTAGGCTGGTTCACCGTGAAGGACAACGGCACACCCCGGACCGGGCGCCCGCCGACGACGTCGTCCGCCGACATCGCGACCGTGGCGCTCGAGCTCTTCCTCGAGCAGGGCTACGAGGCCACGACCCTCAGCGAGATCGCCCGTCGCGCCGGCATCGGGCGCTCGACGCTGTTCCGCCACGTCGACAGCAAGGGCGACATCGTCTGGCACGGTCGCGAGGCGGCCGAGGCGACGTTCCGTGAGAGCCTCTCCGCCGCCGACGTCGGACCGGAGTGGCGGTCGGAGGTCGTCCGGTGCCTGGTCGCCTCGCTGCGCTTCCCGGACGACGACCTGCACGTCGTGCGGCTGCGCATGGCGCTGATCGACGCCACGCCGGCGCTGCGCGCCCACCTGCACGTGACGTCGCGTCCGACCGTGGCGCTGCTCGCCGACTTCATCGCCCGCTCCACCGGCAGCCCGGGCGGCGCACTCGAACCGGAGGTCCTCGCCAGCACGGCCTGGTGGGTCGCGATCGAGGCGCTCTTCTGGTGGGCTCGCGGCGACGGCGACAGTCCCGAGGCGGTGGTGCGACGCGCACTGGCGGTCGCGGGCTTCGCCGACCGGGCTCATCGACCGCCGGGCGAGACCAGTCCGGTCTCGTAGGCGAGCACGACGAGCTGTGCCCTGTCGCGCGCCCCGACCGTCATCATCGCCCGGTTGACGTGGGTCTTCGCCGTCGACGGGCTGATGAGGAGCCGCTCGGCGATCTCCGCGTTCGAGAGCCCTCCGCCGACGAGCCTGGTGACCTCGCGTTCCCGGTCGGTGAGGTCCGCCAGCCCGGGCCGGTCGTCGGCCCGGACGCCGGGCTCGTCATCGGGCTCGTCATCGGGCTCGTCGTCGGTTCCGGGGTCGGACTCCGCGGGGAGCGCCGCGCTCACCACGAAGCGGTCACCGGTACGCGTGACCTGACGGCTGGAGCATCAGCACGACCAGCGCCGGCAGGAGGGCGATCCGCCCTCCGAGGACGACGAATCCCCTGCGATGGCACAGGCCGGCACGAGCGGACATCGTGGGACGCCTTTCGGAGCGGACGCTGACTCCTCGAGCGTCGCCGCGACGGCTCCCGACGCCGTCACGTCACTACCCTGGCGGCATGCGCGTGATCGCGGCCGATGCCTCCGAACCCCCCACGGCCCCGGCGGGCCTGAGCGCCGCAGAAGCTGCGTCGCGGCTGGCCGAATACGGGCCGAACACCGTGCCCCCGACCGGCTCGCACCGGATCCGGTCGCTGATGGGCACGCTGATGGGACCCGTCCCCTGGATGCTCGAGGCCGCCGCGGTGCTCGAGCTTGTCGTGGGCAAGGTCACCGAGGCGGTGATCGTCCTCGCGCTGCTCGTCTTCAACGGGGTGCTGAGCTCCGTGCAGGAGGGCCGGGCGGCGGACGCCCTGACGCTGCTCCGGCGACGACTCGCGGTGCAGTCCCGGGTGCGCCGCGACGGTGCCTGGCAGCTGATCGATGCGTCGGGCCTGGTCCCGGGCGACGTGGTGCACATCCGGCTCGGCGACGCGGTCCCGGCCGACCTGCACCTCGCGGACGGTCGTGTCGGGGTCGACGAGTCGGTCCTGACCGGTGAGTCGACGCAGGTCGAGCGCGGCCCCGGCGACACCGTCTTCGCGGGATCGACGATCAGGCGGGGTGAGGCGACGGCGACGGTGACCGCGACCGGCGCCCGGACGTCCTTCGGTCACACCGCCGAGCTGGTGCGCACGGCCACGACCCAGAGCCACCTCGAACTGCTGGTGTTCCGGATCGTCTGGGTCCTGCTGGCCATGGACGGGGCCCTGGTGGTGGCGATCGTCGGGTATGCCGTCGCCACCCACCTCCCGGTCCGCGAGATCCTGCCGTTCGTCCTGATCCTGGTGATCGCCTCGGTGCCGGTCGCGCTCCCGGCGACGTTCACCCTCGCCACGTCCCTCGGTGCGGCCGCGATGGCGAAGGGGGGTGCGCTCGTCACGCACCTCGCTGCGATCGAGGAGGCCGCGGCGATGGATCTGCTCTTCACCGACAAGACCGGCACGATCACCCAGAACACGCTTGCCGTCGCGGTGCTGCACCCCTACGGATCGACGACCGACGACGAGCTGCTCCGCGACGCCGCTCTGGCGTCCGACGAGGCCACCCAGGACCCCATCGACCTCGCCGTCCTGGTCGCCGCCCGGGAGCGCCGGGTCGATCTCGACGTGGAACGGCTGTCGTTCGTGCCGTTCGACCCGTCCACCAAGCGGTCGGAGGCCGTCGTGCGCATCGACGGCGCGGAGCTCCGCGTCGTCAAGGGGGCACCGCAGGTCATCGCGACGCTCGTGTCGGGCGCTCCGCAGATCGCCGCCGACGTGGAGGCGGCTGCGACCGGTGGCAGCCGGGTCCTCGCGGTGGCGGCCGGCGCCGAGACGCTCGCGCTGGTGGGGCTGATCGGTCTGGCCGACCCGCCGCGGCCGGACTCCGCCGACCTCGTCGCCCGTCTCGACGCCCTCGGGATCCGCGTGGTGATGGTGACCGGCGACACCGCC
This sequence comes from Cellulomonadaceae bacterium, assembly GCA_035531255.1. Taxonomy (GTDB): domain Bacteria; phylum Actinomycetota; class Actinomycetes; order Actinomycetales; family Cellulomonadaceae; genus JAJDFX01. The sequence continues at coordinate 1,757 of DATKTF010000076.1, read as the reverse complement.
CCGACCGCGGTGGGGATCGCCCGGCTCGTGGGCCTGGGGGAACGCGTGGCCCCGGCCTCGTCGCTCCGCTCGCCGGAGCCCGATCTCGACGTGTTCGACGTCTACGCGGGCGTCCTCCCCGCCGACAAGCTGCACCTCGTCGAGCAGGCGCAGCGAGCGGGGCACGTCGTGGGCATGACCGGCGACGGGGTCAACGACGCACCCGCCCTGAAGCGGGCCGAGGTGGGGACGGCGGTCGAGAGCGCCACCGACGTCGCCAAGGCGGCCGCGAGCATCGTGCTGACCACCGCGGGCCTCGGCGCGATCATCACGGCGGTCGAGGCCGGCCGGCGCATCTACCAGCGGATGCTGACGTACACGATCAACAAGGTCGTCAAGACGTTCCAGGTCGCGCTCTTCCTCGGGCTCGGCCTGCTCGCCACCGGCACGTTCGTCACCACGCCGCGGCTGATCCTCCTGCTGCTGTTCGCCAACGACTTCGTCACGATGTCGCTCGCGACCGACCATGTCGGCTTCTCAGCGACCCCGGACCGGTGGCAGGTCCGGTCGATCGTCACCGTCGCCCTGAGCATCGCCGTGCCCTGGTTGGCGTTCTCGTTCGGCACCTTCCTCGTCGGGCGTGACGTCCTGCACCTCCCGCTGGCCCAGGTTCAGACCCTCGTGTTCCTCATGCTCGTGTTCACCGGCCAGGCCACGATCTACCTGGTGCGCGAACGGCATCACCTGTGGTCCTCGATGCCGAGCTGGTGGATGCTCGGCGGGACGGTCGCCGACGTCGCGGTCGTGATCGCGCTGGCGACGAGCGGGACCCTGATGGACCCGATCAGCTGGGCCGATGCCCTCGGGGTGCTGGGCGCGGTCGTTCTCGCCACCCTCGCTCTCGACCTCGGCAAGGTGTGGCTCCAGTCCCGCTCCGGCCTGTCCGGCCCGGCGCGCCAGGCGTCCCGGGCCACGTGAGCCGCCGGCGAGGACCGGATCGGCCGCGAGGAGCGACGGGAGGACCCCTCGGACCCGTGAGCGGATCCTCCGGCGGCCGTCACCTCACGACGACGTCGGCGGCGCCGTCGGTGGTGTCGATCGCCACGACTCCGTTCCGACCGCCCACCGTGACGCGGTACTCCCCGAGGAACCCCGTGACCCCGATGCGCCCCTCCGCATCGGTCCGCACCCGGGTCGGCGCGAGCCACCAGTCGTCCTTGATCAGTCCGTGCAGCGCGTGGTACGAGGGTTTCGGGGCGCCGTCGGCGCGCACCAGGCCGCCGGGCGCACCGAGCCACGCGCCGTCGTCGGTCAGGCCCCAGTAGGTGATCGCCTGCACGGCAGGGTGCCCGACGAGGGTCCGGTAGTGCCGGACGACCTCGTCGGCCTGGCGCTCCTCCCCCTCCGGGGTCGAGGGCCAGTCGGGGATCCGGTAGTCGTTGAGGTCGACGATCTCGCGTGGCATGAGGTGGCCGGAGAGCAGGGTGGTCTCGGTCATGTGCAGCGGCAGACCGAACCGGGAGAACCGTTCGAGGATCGCGAGGGTCTTCTCCTCGCCCCAGTAGCCCTGGTGCATGTGGCTCTGCAGGCCGAGGGCGTCGATCCGGATCCCGGCGTCCAGGCAGTCCTCGATCAGGTGCTCGTAGTCGGGCGACATGTCGAAGTCGTTGAGGAGAAGCGTCGCGTCTGGGTTGGCCGAGCGCGCCGTGTCGACGGCCAGCCGTACCGTCTCGACCCGCCCGAGCGTCTGGCACAACCGGGTCAGCCCGTTCTCTTCC